>JBBKXT010000085.1:0-35927 GCA_037969625.1 Saprospiraceae bacterium | reverse complement strand
CGTGGCCTTGCCTTGGATGTAAAATTTGATTGATTTAACTCTATTCTAAAACAGCCATAGACTATGTCTCTTAAAAAGAAGCACGTCAAACAGAAGCAGTTTTTTCGCAGTATCTCATTGAGCTTAACATCTCCGGATGATATTCTCGAGCGTTCATACGGTGAGGTATTGAAGCCAGAAACCATCAACTATCGTTCATACAAACCTGAGCGTGATGGATTATTTTGTGAGCGAATTTTCGGCCCTGTCAAAGACTTTGAATGTTATTGTGGTAAGTACAAGCGTATTCGCTATAAAGGAATCGTTTGTGACCGTTGTGGGGTAGAGGTGACGGAAAAAAAGGTGCGACGTGAACGTATGGGTCACATCAAACTGGTCGTGCCTGTTGTACACATCTGGTTTTTCAAATCACTTCCCAATAAGATTGGTTACATCCTTGGACTCTCTTCCAAAAATCTCGAGTCGATCATATACTACGAGCGTTATGTCGTTATCAAGCAGGGCATAAAGGAGCAGGATGGTATCAATCATATGGATTTGTTGACCGAAGAGGAATACTTTGATGTATTAGATACACTTCCGGAAGGCAATCAAATGCTTGATGATGCAGATCCAAATAAGTTTATCGCCAAGATGGGCGCTGATGCTGTTTTCGATCTGCTCGCCAATATCGATTTAAAGAAACTATCAGACAACCTGCGTCATCAATCTGCGACAGAGACTTCTCAACAAAGAAAATCTGAAGCGTTGAAAAGACTGCGTGTTGTAGAAGCCATTCGAGAAGGAAATACACATACTGAAAATCGTCCGGAATGGATGATCATCCAATATCTTCCTGTGATTCCACCAGAGCTTCGTCCACTGGTTCCATTGGATGGGGGGCGTTTTGCCAGTTCTGATTTGAATGACTTATACCGACGTGTGATTATCCGTAACAATCGTTTGAAGCGATTGCTTGAAATCAAAGCGCCTGAAGTGATTCTTAGAAATGAGAAGCGAATGCTTCAGGAAGCGGTTGATTCATTGTTTGACAACTCAAGAAAATCAAATGCTGTTAAAGCAGAAGGTGGTCGAGCATTGAAGTCATTGAGTGATATCCTGAAAGGTAAGCAGGGACGTTTCCGTCAGAATCTTTTAGGAAAGCGTGTGGACTATAGTGGTCGTTCGGTCATTGTGGTTGGACCTACATTGAAGCTTCACGAATGTGGTATTCCAAAAGGAATGGCTGCTGAACTTTTCAAGCCTTTTATCATTCGTAAGTTGATTGAAAGAGGAATTGTCAAGACTGTAAAATCCGCAAAGAAATTAGTGGATCGTAAAGAGCCGGTCATCTGGGATATTCTCGAAAATATATTAAAAGGACACCCTGTTCTTTTGAACAGAGCTCCGACGCTTCACCGTTTGTCAATCCAGGCTTTCCAGCCACAATTGGTAGAAGGTAAAGCGATCCAGTTGCACCCGTTAGTTTGTACTGCGTTCAACGCCGACTTTGACGGTGACCAGATGGCGGTTCACGTTCCATTGGGACAAGCTGCTATTTTGGAAGCCCAATTATTGATGCTTGCATCACATAATATGCTTAATCCTCAGGATGGTTCACCGGTAACCTTGCCTTCACAGGACATGGTACTTGGACTTTACTATCTGACGAAAGAACGTTTTTCTGCGGATGGCGAAAAAGTGAAAGGAGAGGGTAAGACATTTTATAGTTCAGAGGAAGTTGTCATTGCTCACAATGAAGGGCAGTTAGATTTGCATGCGGCCATCAAGATCAGAGCACGCATGGAAGATGAAGAAGGAAATCTGGTGATCAAATTAATTGAAACAACCACCGGTAAAGTACTATTCAATCAATATGCACCTGCCTCCGTGCCGTTTATAAATATCTTACTGACGAAGAAGAATCTGCGAAAAGTTATTGCGGATATTCTTACGCGTACTGATTTCCCAACCACAGCCGCTTTTCTTGATGATATCAAGGACCTTGGATTCGGTTGGGCATTCAGAGCAGGACTTTCCTTTAAGCTTGGTGATTTGATTACCCCTTCTATCAAAGAAGAGACGCTTAGGACTGCACAGCAGGATGTGGATGAAGTTTTTGCAAACTACAACATGGGTCTGATCACTGAAAACGAGCGTTATAATCAGACGATCGATAAGTGGACTTATGCGGATAATAAAATCACTGAGAGTTTGATGAAAGAATTGTCTGTGCACAACCAGGGTTTCAACTCAGTATTTATGATGTTGGACTCCGGAGCGAGAGGTTCTAAGAATCAGATTAAGCAGCTTTGTGGATTGAGGGGATTGATGGCCAAGCCTAGAAAATCAGGAGACACAGGAAGAGCGGTTATTGAAAACCCGATTCTTTCAAACTTCCTTGATGGGTTGAGTGTACAAGAGTACTTTATCTCTACGCACGGTGCTCGAAAAGGTCTTGCGGATACTGCCTTGAAGACTGCGGATGCCGGTTACTTGACACGTCGTTTGGTGGATGTGGCTCAGGATGTTGTGGTGATGGAAGCGGATTGTGAAACATTAAGAGGAATTGATACATCTGCACTGAAAGACAATGAAAAGATTATAGAAAGCTTAACTTCCAGAATTCAGGGTCGTTATTCACTGTATGATATTCATGATCCACAGACAGATAAACTGATCATTGCTTCAGGAGAGTATTTCACTGAGGCATTATCTGAAAAAGTAGAAAATTCCGGAATAGAAACAGTAACCATTCGTTCCGTACTGACTTGTGAAGCGAAAAGAGGAACATGTGGTAAGTGCTATGGTAAAAACCTGGCCACCGGTCGAATCGCTGAAATGGGAGATGCCGTAGGAATTATTTCTGCTCAGAGTATTGGAGAGCCTGGAACACAGTTGACACTTCGTACGTTCCACGTTGGGGGTATCGCTTCACTTTCTAAAAAGGAATCTGAACTTGTTGCTAAGTTTGATGGGTTACTCGAGTTTGAAGACATGCGTACCGTGAAGTACGAGGATGAGGATGGAAAGCAGGAAGTTGTTATTTCACGTTCAGGTGAAATAAAAATCACTGATGCTGAAGGCAATCGCGTACATGTCTCACACCATATTCCTTATGGTGCTAAGATCATGGTTCAGGATAAGCAGAAAATAAAGCGTGGTGAGATGATCTGCCACTGGGATATTTTTAATGCGGTGATTATTTCTGAATTCTCAGGAATCGTTAAGTATGACTCTGTAGAAGAAGGTGTCACCTTCAGAACAGAACGTGATGATCAGACGGGATATGAAGAGAAGGTGATTATTGAATCGAAGAACAAGAAGAAGATTCCTTCGATGAGTATCCTTTCAAAGGATGGCGAAGAATTGCGTAACTATAACTTACCGGTGGGATCCTATATCAATGTCGCTGATGGCGATCAGATTACAGCAGGAAAGATTATTGGAAAGATTCCTCGTAAGACAAGTCAGATTCAGGATATTACCGGTGGTCTGCCAAGGGTTACCGAATTATTTGAAGCAAGAAATCCTTCAAATCCTGCAGTTGTTTCCGAGATCGATGGTGTTGTGAAGTTTGGAAGCATCAAGCGTGGTAATCGCGAGCTGTATGTAGTGGATGAAAAAACAGATCAAAACCGAAAGTATTTGATTGGTCTTTCAAAACACTTGCTCGTTCAGGAAGGTGACTTTGTACGAGCAGGAATGGCCCTATCCGATGGTGCTATTGCTCCCGGTGATATACTTGCTATTAAAGGACCTTTTGCCGTTCAATCCTATCTGGTGAATGGTATTCAGGAAGTTTACCGTTCGCAAGGTATCGCGATCAATGATAAGCACATCGAGGTGATTGTTCGCCAGATGATGCGTAGAGTATTGATCGTTGATCCGGGGGATACCAGCTTCCTACAGGGAGAATCTGTAGATCGTCACGACTTCTTCGAAGAGAATGATCTGATCTACGATCGCAAAGTTATTTCAGATCCGGGTGACTCACAGAAGTACAATGCCGGTGGTGTTGTGACACTACGCCAGATTCGGGAAGAAAATTCTTACCTCAAGCGCAATGATCAGAAGATATTGTCTTTTAGAGATGCCGTAGCGGCAACCTCTAGTACAATGCTTCAGGGTATTACCAGATCATCACTTGGTACAAAGAGTTGGATATCTGCGGCTTCATTCCAGGAGACAACGAAAGTGCTTAGTACAGCAGCTATAGCCGCTAAACGTGATGATCTTCAAGGCTTGAAGGAGAATGTAATTGTAGGTAAGCGAATTCCTGCAGGAACAGGAGCTTTCGGTTATGACAGGATGATAGTTCTTCCAAGAGAAATTGAGGAAGAAGTTGAGGAGAATGTAATGGAAGATGAAAACTAGTGTAACCACTAGCGATCGTCATAATAAATAAAAAAAGGGCTGGTGTAAACCGGCCCTTTTTGTTTCTCTAAGCTTTGTAGCTGAATGCGGCTAATCGGGCCAGATATTTTCCTATCACATCAAACTCTACATTCACCTCATTTCCTTCTTTAAGGTATTTAAAGTTTGTGTTTTCAAAGGTATAGGGGATGATTGCCACATCAAAAGAATCATCATGCAGATTCGCGACCGTCAGGCTGACACCATTCAAGCAGATGGAGCCATGTGCGATCACTAGCGATGCAAATGCCGTTGGTAGATTGAAAGTAAACATCCAACTACCATTTTTATTTTCAACTCGCGTGCATTTGATAAAACTATCTACATGCCCTTGAACGATATGTCCATCCAGTAGTGTAGTAGCGGTAATCGAAGTTTCCAGATTGAGCAATTGCCCTTTTGCAAGGTTTGCTAATGTTGTTTTCGAAAGTGTTTCTGCAACGACTTCTACCACATGTGTTTCTGCTGATACGTCTATGACGGTGAGGCATACGCCATCATGTGCAACACTTTGGTCCACACTGAAGCGATTTGACAAAGTTGAAGCTACGGTAATCCGTTTTGTAGTCCCGATTTCTTCGATCCTACGTACTACTCCGGTTGATTTGATAATACCAGAAAACATGATTTTGATTTAATGAAACTTTGCAAAGTTACGCATGGAGAATTTGAAAAAACTAGCCACGGATTAATTCGATATACCCTGATAATATTAAAGGCTGCTGATTTTGTTGCTCATAGGCTTCGCAAGTGTAATAATATACGCCATCGGATACATCCTTACCATTCATGTTTTTTCCATTCCAATTAATCTGAGGATCTGTGGTGGTATAGATCAATTGGCCCCAGCGATTAAATACTTTAAACTGGATCGTTTCGATAAAGCGAGAACTATATGGAATGAAAAAATCATTTTGACCATCGCTATTGGGTGTAAATGCATTTGGCAGTTCAAAAACCGGACAGTTTTTAACACATGCTTCTTCGGAAGGATCACTTTGATTTCCGATTTGATCAACGGCAATGACGGTATAGCAACCGGCAATGGTCTCGCCCGGTTTATGTTCAAAAGACATCATGGGAGCATCTATTTGTCCAACTTCCTGATAGGGGCCACCAGGGACTCCACTAAAAAGGATCAAGTATTTATCTACATCTGTATCACCACATGGTAAGGTCCATGTCACATAATTAATAAATGCATCTGCAGGCACATCCGGTTCTGCTTCGTCACATATGTTTGTGACTGACACTTTCGGAGAACAAGGTGGTACATTATCCTCCGGGATAGTACATGATTCCTGTGAAAAGTTTAATAATGGCGCAGGTATCATTTCCAATCCATAATCGCCAAATGCAAGTATTTTATAGCAGTACTCCAATCCATTACTGATGTTTTGATTGTCTACAAATTCATTTGTAGCAGAAGTCCCCGCCATAAAGAAAGCACCTCCCTGATCACTGCGCCATATCTCAAAGGAATAATTATCCCAGGGGGTTTTATAATCCCACGACAAAAGACAAGCTTCATCTGAAGGAAGCACTGTTAAAAAGACTGAAGAAGCAGTAGTAGAAGAACCATAGACATTTGATGAATTACCGGTATAGAAGTCCATTTGATAGTTGTAGCCCTGGCTGCGTGTATCGAATGACTGATCAAGAAACATTGTATCCTTCAAGCTTCCAAAAAACGGTGCGCTAAAGGAGGCACCTGCTACAGCTTGAAAAGCATTGCCGTCGACACCGTCCGCTCGCATCAATTGATATCGATAGGGTCCTAAAAAAACAGTTGTATCGAGGGCGACCGGATCAGGAGCTATCCATTTGATCAGCATTTCGCCATCGACAGCGTCCGTTGTTTCGACGGACACTTTCGTAATCAGTGGGCGGTCCGCTTTGGCACGGAGGCAAACTTCGTCGGAAGGAATACTGACCACGCGCAAATAAGGCTGGCCTGACGGCGTCGACAATGCAAATTCAGCGAGTATTCTATAACAATAGCTTCCTTCATCGACAATATCAGCGTCTTCGAAAAAATATCGACCGTTCATCGTACCTTTCCAATTGGCAACGATCTTTGTGTAACCGCGTCCCTCCAGACCTGTCTCACAAGTGTCCGGTATAAATTGATTACTGCCGGTTCGCTTCCATATGGAGAAACCTTTAAAATAATTATTGGCCGCCGCATCACAAGCATAGGGCATATCCCAGGAAAGCTGTAAAGTCTCAGGGCCATTTTCAATAGCCATACCCAACGGAGGTGGACCGACGACTGTGATACGTATCGTATAGAGATCAACCAATCCGGTGGTGTCGATAAAATTGTCAACAGCTTTGATCACAACGGTGAAGGGTTGTTCGCGTATTTGTTCACAGGCAGGAGTCCATCGGAGGATGGCCTGAAAAGGTTGTTCTTGAAATCCTCCAGGGCCATCATCCAAAATAGCGGGATTGGAAACCAACTCAAAAGGTCCACCGGAGGCAGACACCTTTACAAGTTGTCCAACATCAGGATCGGAAATATTGATGACAATTTCTACTGGTTCACCGGCGACAACACAAATCTCTTCTATTGCATCAATATCGGGAGGATTATTACTGCACACCAAAACGAGTATTTGCATATCCCGAATAAACGAACTGATCAGTACACCACCGCGATATTCATTTATACGAAAAGCGATATTGTATTCGCCGGCAATTTGCGGCGCATCCCATACCAGATCACCCGTGATGGGGTCAAGCGATATCATATTGTTAGGACCGGGTTCAATTTGAGAGGGATGAATGTAGTTAGGAACATTTAAGCCACTATCCTGTAAAGGGACGATAAATTCAAACGCAAGACTATCACCATCTACATCAAAGGCATTCGGATTGTGAATGTATCGTTTGCCGACGCATGCGAAGTCAATAGGCGGTTGAAGTAAGATCGCTGTGTTATTATATCCCTGAAACTGAGGATTGAGAAATGTATAAGTCGCTTCGATATAAAAAGGTACTCCTTCGGAGTTAGGTGGATTGACATTTAATATACCACCATTTCGATTCGGATCCATCATGGAGATATTATAGGTCGCTCTTCCCGGATAGGTGTGGCTGGCAACATAAAGGTTTAGTTTCCTATTGTTGGCCAAGGGGGTCCCATTTCCATTTATTCTGTAGACAAACTCAAAACTACCATCGCCCCAAAAGACTAACACGCTATCTCGGTCTGCTTGTGTACTACTGGTTTTGGTGTACGTAGTGACGGTCGCCTCGATCATCAAATCACCCGTTTGGCGAATAGTAATTTCCCCGGCACGATTATGCGTTGCACAGAGGTCATTGGTCAGCCAAAGACTAAAAAATAAAAGTAGAAACTTGAAATTGCCCATATCTCTCCTAAATATAGCTAATAACGTTAAATAATCTTCCAAAGTTGATGTAAAAGGGTGCATTTGCCATTCAGATGTCAAACTGATATTAATTCAGTTCAATCAAATTAACTTTTTACCTGCAAAATCAAAAACTGACAGCTTCATTAGCTAGTTGATTCTCGGCTATTTGCAAAAAACGAACGAGTGCATTTTCCCAATGAGGGATGGGTGTCTTTAAAAGAAGGGAGATTTTATCACAATTAAGAATGCTATAATGGGGTCGAGGGGCCGGCGCTCCATAAGCTTCAGTGGTCGTAGCATGCACAAGACATTTAATATTTTCAAGTGAAAATATTTTCCTTGCAAAATCATCCCAGGATACTTCCCCAGCATTAGCGAAATTGAAAATTCCTTGTATATGATTCCTTCCGCCGTCTAGATCCTTATGCATAAGTGATTTGACAGCCCATACAATATCATGCGTAAATGTGGGTGCACCTAATTGATCCGATACAATACTCAGATGGTCTTTTGATCGGCCTAAGCGCAGCATAGTGTTGACAAAATTGTGACCTCCGGGTCCATACACCCAGGAGGTGCGCAATATGGTATGGCTTACACCGGTAGCAGCAATGGCAAGTTCTCCATTGTGTTTGGATTGTGCATAAATACCTTTCGGCTCAATAGGATCATTTTCTTTTAAAGGTCTGCGCAAGTCATTGTGATAGACATAGTCAGAGGAAAAATCAAACAAATGCACACCCGCTTTTTGACAAGCGTTGGCGATGTATCCCGGTGCTATCGCGTTATACAAATTGGCATCATCAGGATTTTTTTCGGCATCATCAACCTTGGTATAAGCGGCACAATTAATCCAGTATTTTGCTTGGGGTAAGGTGATCAGTATATTCTTAATTTTTTCTTCATCCGAGATGTCTAATTGGCCACGATCAAATGAGTAAACACTATAACCTTCTTGAAAAGAAAGTAATTCTATGAATGCTTTTCCAAGTTGCCCGGAAGCACCGCTGACAATGATCGAAATCAATGTTTAAGATTGGCTAATGAAGGAAGCACTAAATCTTTTTCTGACACGATTAATGGAATGTCCAAGGAAGGCCAGGAAATTTGAAGTGCAGGATCGTCATACTTCAATCCACCTTCAGAAGATTTGTGATAGTAATTGTCGCACTTATAACTAAAAACAGTGTCATCTTCCAGGACGAGATATCCATGGGCGAATCCTCTCGGCACCCAAAACTGTTTTTTATTTTCTCCGGTCAAAAGGAGCCCAAAACTTTGACCATACGTTTTTGAACCTTCCCGAAGATCAACGACTACATCATAAACCGCTCCGGTAACAACTCTGACAAGTTTGCCTTGTGCATGATCTCCTTTTTGAAAATGTAAGCCTCTTAATACCCCTTTAGAAGATTTAGCTTCATTGTCCTGTACAAATGGAAAAGCCCCGGGAAGGTTGTATCGTTCGTTGTTAAATGTCTCACAGAAGTATCCTCGTTCGTCCTTGAATACAGAGGGTTCAATAATCAAAAGGCCTTCAATGTCAGTGGTGGTCATCGTCATAGGAACAGAGCTGCAATTTTATTTTTGACGGAAGTAAATCCGGATAGGAGAGCCATGAAAATTATGTGCTTCCCTAATTTGGTTTTCAAGATAGTTTCGATAGTTGTTTTTTATTTCCTTCGGATAGTTGCAAAATAATGCAAAAGCGGGAAACGGCACCGGTAGTTGTGTGCTATATTTTATTTTAATCAAATGCCCTCGAAAACTTGGATGGGGTTGCTTCTGAACAATCGTTTCGATGAGTTCATTTAATTGTGAGGTGGATATTTTTCGCGCTCGATTTTCAGCCACTTCCAATGCAATTTCAATGGCCTTGAATATTCTTTGTTTGTCGTAAACGGAAATAAATAAAATCGGTACATCGGTAAAAGGAGCCATTTTCTTTCGAATGACATTTTCGATATCGCGGGCCGTATTTGTTTCTTTTTCTATCAGATCCCACTTGTTGACGACGATGACGATCCCTTTACTTCGGCGCAGCGCTAATTGAAGGATACTTAAGTCCTGGCTCTCTATGCCAGTGGTCGCTTCGATCATCAGCATGCAGACATCAGAATCTTCGATGGCACTGACGGTTCGAATTGTACTATAGAATTCGAGGTTTTCTTCTACTTGCCTTTTTTTGCGCAAACCAGCCGTATCAATGATCTGGAAGTCCTTGCCGAATTTATTGTATCGAGTATGCACGGAGTCCCGTGTTGTGCCGGCGATGTCAGTAACGATGTGTCGCTGCTCCCCCATAAGGGCATTGATAAATGAGGACTTGCCGACATTGGGTCTGCCGATGACGGCAATCTTAGGAATGTCCAAAGTCTCTTCTTCCTCATCGGCCAATCCTTCGGCGACGGAATCTAAAACCTCCCCGGTACCACTACCAGAAATAGCGGACAAAAAGAAGGTTTCTTCAAAACCTAATCCCCAAAATTCATTTGCGGCCAAATGGCGTTCCGGATTATCAACCTTATTGACAGCCACTACGACTTTTTTGTTTGACTTGCGTAGTTTATCTGCTATTTCAGCATCAAGATCAGTGATGCCTGTGGTCACGTCCGTAATAAAAAGAATGACGGTGGCTTCTTCAATCGCAATGTCAACTTGCTCACGGATAGCCGCTTCAAAAATATCATCCGAGTGCTCTACAAATCCACCGGTATCAATGATGGAGAACGTCTTGCCATTCCAGAATCCGGTTCCATACTGACGGTCACGAGTGACACCACTCAGGTTGTCGGTGATGGCTTGTCGCTGACCGACCATTCGGTTAAATAAGGTAGATTTTCCTACGTTAGGTCTTCCTACAATCGCTACTATATTGGCCATAATTAATTTAGGTATCCGAATTTTTTTAAAGCTGAATCATCATTTCGCCAATTGTCCTTAACCTTTACGGTCAGTTCAAGGAAAACACGTGTGTCCAGAAAGTATTCTATTTCTTTTCTTGCTTCTGTGCCAAGTTGTTTGATGGCAGAGCCACCCTTGCCTAGCAGTATTGTTTTTTTACGTTCATCGAGTGTGTACACAGTCGCTGATATACGTGTAATGGGTCCTGAGCGACTTTCTCCTTCGCTAAAACTTTCGATATTGATTTCACATGAATAGGGAATCTCTTCATGATAAAGTTCCATTATTTTTCCGCGGATTATTTCACTGACAAAAAATCGCTCAGGACGGTCGGTCAACTGATCCTTAGGATAAAACTCCGGTCCTTCGGGCAGATGGGTGATGATATCGGCCATCAATTCTTCAACACCGATTCCTTTAAGTGCTGAAACCGTATGAATCTTTTTCCCGGGCAATAATGTCTCCAGTAATTGCACACGCGCTTGTAGTTCTTCCTCCTTGACAAGATCAGCTTTGTTGATAATCGCCAGAACCGGTGATGTATGGGCGCCAATGCGTCGGATGAGATTGTGCTGGTCATCCAGCGGCTCATAGGGATCCGTGACGAATAGAATTATATCTGCATCATCAAAAGAGGAGCTAATAAATGCATTCATCATCTGCTGCATACGATAGGCAGGTTCATCGATAAATCCAGGTGTATCAGAGAACACAATTTGAAAATCTTCGCTGTTGACAATCCCTATGATTCTGTGACGGGTAGTCTGTGGCTTAGAAGTGATGATGGACATCTTTTCTCCTATTAAAGCATTTAACAATGTCGACTTGCCCATATTCGGCTTGCCAAGTATATTAGCAAACCCTGATTTATGTTTTTTTTCTTCAGCCAACGGGTAAAAATTTAGGAGCGAATAGTTGTTTTTGGGTCCACTTGTATAAGGCACTTGGTTTGTAATCTCTCCACTGAGCATCACTCAGAAGATGTACATATTGATTGACGCCATAGTTTGTCATTTCTGCGGCAACATGTTCCAGTGGATTGAGAACAACCACCCAGCCATCATGTTCACTGACTTCATCAATCCATTCCTCGTAATAGTCATTGTCGTCAGCAGCGTGGTAGTTAAGGACATTTTCACAAATCAGGATAAACTTAAAAATGTTCTCTTTCTGCATCAGGTCGGTAATTTCCCTGCGCAAGATCATCACATCATTGTGGATACAGTCATTCCACTCACCAATCAACTCAATAATGGCAAATTGCTTTTCGTAATCTGCAAATAATATTTTCAAGTATAGCGTGGAACTGCCAAAGCCATCCCATTGCGGATGGATGTAATAGTTGTAGATGGCATTGGTATAATAGAACTCATCAGGCTGAGAGCCATAAACCGGGGACTTCGAATCCTCAGCAGCTATATAATTGTCTCGCCATTGGAAGAATGGTTCTATATCGTGCATGGGGCAAAAATACGAGTTTCATACCAAGGGATCGCCAGAATCCTCAGCTACTTTATCTTTAACCCCACAATGGCAGAAACACCTAAACCTTATATCATCACAGTGGTCGGCCCGGAAAGTAGTGGTAAAACTACGCTGGCCAGACAGTTAGCACAGTTTTCTGGGGTTCCATGGGTGCCGGAATATGCAAGGGAGTATCTTGAATCAAACGGAAGAACCTATGCAAAAGAGGATCTTGAAACTATCGCCATACGACAATTGGAATCGATTATGTCTGTTGCTTCGGAGTCTGGTGCTTATATGAACCAGGATATGTTGAATGATCTGGTGTGTTTTATTTCAAACAAGGTGGCTACAGCCCATGCGGGAAAATCTGTTTTGTTCTTTCCTCAAAATGATTTTGGTGCGAATCCCCGCCAGGTACTAATCGTGGATAGTGGTCTTTTGAGTATTAAAATTTGGTCTGAAATCAAGTACGGATCCACGATCCCTTTTGTTGAAAGTGCACTGGAAAATGACCAGACAGATTTGTATGTTTTATGCCGGCCTGTTTATCCCTGGAGCGCAGATCCTTTGCGAGAAGCTCCTTTAGTCTTGGAAAGAGTATGGATTTATAATCAATTCTTAAAGTATCTCGTTACACGGAACTCGCGATCCATTGAAGAGTCGCCTGAATGAGTTTTTCAACGGAAGCCTTCGGTTGTTGACTAAACTTACCAACAAGCCGTTCAGCAAGAATAATGTTAAATGAAATCGCTTTATGCCCTAGGATATCTGCCAATAGATAAATGCCGGAAGATTCCATTTCCAAATTTGTAAAGGGAAACCCATCTTTCTCTAGCGTATGCAATTCGTCAATTGGAATATTTAATTCCGGTTGTGCGCGCAGTACTCTTCCCTGCGGACCATAAAATCCGGGACATGTTAAGGTGATGCCTTCTTTAAATGGTTCCGGAAAAGAACTTAAATCAAAGGGAAATCTTCTCGTCAGGTAAGTCCATTCAGGCAATTGGGGGACACTCATTTTTTGATGTGGATAATACACACCAAGTATATCTACACCGGCGGCCATCCGGCCCACAACAATATCATCTGCAAATATTTCAGGATGAATCGAGCCTGAAGTGCCTATTCGAATTAAATTGAGAGAAGTTAAAGTCTCTTTGGACCGTTTCTTGCTGAAGTCAATATTAACCAGCGCATCCAATTCATTGAGGACGATATCAATATTATCTGTCCCGATGCCTGTGGAAATAACGGTGATGCGCTTGTTTTCATACCATCCGGTATGCGTGACAAATTCACGCTTTTGTTTTTTAATGTCAATGGATGAAAAAAAGTTGGAAACTTCGGATACTCTGTCAGGATCGCCAACAAGAATCACCGTAGGGGCTACATCTTCTGGAAGAAGGTGGAGATGGTAAATAGATCCATCCGCATTAAGAATGAGTTCTGCAGCATTCATTTAGTAAAGGTAGTCAATGAGGGACTAAATCACCTTGCTGAATTTTTACTGATATTTGTCATCGCAAAATGTATAAAATTGAATATGCTTATGAATAAGGTTTATCATTTATCATCCTGTGATACGAATCGAAGAATCATCAAGCGACTTGGCGGATTAGATGATTTTGAAAAGCAGGAGATCAAATCCGAATCGATCACAGTGGCTCAAATAAATGAGATGAAGAAACTTGCCGGTTCTTATGAAGCGTTGTTTAGCAGGAGAGCTTTGAAGTTTAAAACGATGAATCTGAAAGACAAAGTGCTTCATGAAAAGGATTACAAATCTTTGATTTTATCGGAGTACACTTTTTTAAAGCGTCCGGTCATCATCGCCAATGATAAAATCTATATCGGAAATGCTGAGTCCGTCATTGCTTCTCTTGAAAAAGTATTGAAGCGTTAAATCTTCAAGAGATTAATTGCAAAGAAGAATGATTGGGGTTGTCACAATTTCATTGCTGAGGTGTCCGGCTCTGTCAACAATTTGAATTTTATACTGCACGGTATCTAATGGAGTAGATGGATTAGGTGTGCAGGGATCATTGCCATCGGTATAAATACAACAAGTAGAAAAGAGTAGTATTCTGATGGTGCCTTCGACCCCATTTCCTGCGCCATCGGCAGGTAGCGCCGGAATGGCAAATGTATTATCTAAGGTGCCTGTTCGCAGATCGGTGAAGAATATATTGTTTTGAGGCTCCTGATTGGTTCTGCCGAGATCGCCATCACCATCCTGAAAACTAAAGCTGACAATAATAGAGTCTTGCTGGAAAACGCCCTGTCGCATGGTGTCTTTGGATAGACTGATAAATTCGATTTCAGGTTCTATTGGATAATTTGGGGAATCAATGCACTGCCAGCCCAAGAGAACAACCAAGGCTAAAAGGCTTATTTTTGTGCCAAATGAAAATACCGGACCAGTTATATAATTCATTAATACCTCGAATATACGATATTAACGAAGAGGACTTTGAAGGTGTTGCGATGGACCTTTGGAAATACCAGAATTCATTCAACCCTACCTATCGGAATTATTGCAATTTAATTGGCATCGGGCCTGAGGATGTTAAGTCGATTCAGGATATTCCTTTTTTACCAATTTCATTGTTTAAAAACCATATAATTAAAACCGGAGATTGGGAGACGAAAACAATATTTCGCAGTAGTGGCACGACTGATCTGATTCAAAGTCAGCACCCTATACGGGATTTGGATTGGTATCATCGGATCGCTGTGCGTGGTTTTCAACAACACTTTCATGATCCCTATCAAGCTGTTTGGCTTGGTTTGCTTCCTGCTTATCTTGATCGTCCCGATTCATCTTTAGTGGATATGGTGCATGCATTTATGTCGGGTGGCGGACAAAACGAAAGTGGTTTTTTCCCATCCGTCAATAGTGAGCTTGTCACCAGATTACAGCGTCTGCATGATCGAAATGCAGAAGTTGTTTTGATCGGTGTCACTTTCGCGCTTTTGGATTTGTTTGAACAATTTGATATTCCGGTGTGGGATAATCTTATGGTGATTGAAACTGGGGGCATGAAAGGGCGCGGAAAAGAGTTTACCAGAGAAGAAGTGTATCATCGACTTCGAAGCAAACATAAAGACCTTAAAATCGCCAGTGAGTATGGGATGACGGAATTGTTGTCTCAGGCTTATAAGACGGAGGATCATTTCATGCCAAGTCCTCAAATGAAAGTTACTATACGGGAAATCAGTGATCCATTTGGCAATGCGGGTTTCAATCAACGTGGAGTAATAAATGTGATTGATTTAGCGAATCTGGATACGTGTGCATTTATTGCCACAGATGATATAGGGATTGTGTATCCGAATGGTCGCTTTGATGTATTGGGCCGTCTGGATCATAGTGATCTCAGAGGTTGTAATTTGTTATATACTTAAGCTTGGTTGTTTTCTATTTCGCCAGACCTTCATAAAGCCAGTTGGCCAATGCCTGTCGATTGGTAGACGGAAGAATCCGTTTTCGATCAGCTGCATTTTTGATATTGGCAAGCTCTACATACAGGGTGGTCGGATAGGGTACGCGCAACATGTAAAGGTTTCTCGTAGTGACAGTTCCTTCATACGCTCCATTACTTCGATAGCGGGCGTATTTTTCTGCAAAAACACCCTGCATAGTTTTGGCGAGTTTCTGCCCTGATTTGGAATGTTCAAAATGATAAAAGAAAACATCCTGTTGCGTTCGTTCGGATCTGGAATCTACATGGATACAGACGAGGTATTGTTCTTTGACGCCTGCACGAGCGTGTTGACCATAAAGGTTATTGATCGCTTCAGTTCGTTGACGCAATCGAGCCAGTTGATTGATGGGAATAACTTCTTCACCAAGTGTTTTTTCATCTCGATCGCAGACTAGAATATCATCATTTCTAATGCCGTCATTCGCATCCTGGACTACAATGTGTACCGTGGCGCCATTTTCCATTAAATTTCTGGCCAGACGAAGAGACACATCATAGGCATACTCATCTTCACAGATGTCCCGACTGCCAATCTTCGCCATGGCGCCTGGATCAGGACCACCGTGGCCGGAAGAGATGTAATACACTTTGCCTTTCAAGCGATTGCTTTTCTTTTCAATTCTATCATAGCCTTTGCCGAAGAGGGGGACCGTTTCAGTTTCATATTTGGCAGAGGGTTCATCCTTGATGTCTGCTCGGGTGACCACGGTTTTTTCAGTTTCGCCACAGTTTAATTCGTGATAGGGCACCCATAGTATTTTGCTGGCCTCATAGGTGCTGGTCCGTAATTTTCGGTTTAGAATGACTCTATTGTAATTGGCAATACGTTTGGCTTTTTCCATATCAGTGATGCCTAGGGTACTTCTGATACTCGTTCCATTGTACGAATAGATCATGACAGGAATCTTGTATTTCATGCCTTCAAGGAGAAAGTCATTTCGATTGAGCTCATTTAGCTCAAGGAACTTATCAAGGTTGCAGGCATACTCATCCAAATCATATCGATTGAGGAGTACTGTGATGCCATCACCGGGTTGAGCGGTGACACTAAAGAAATAAGGTGTATTTCCTTCTGTGGCCAGAACCGTACAAAGGCAAAAAGAACATAAGGTGGTGAGAAAGCCTTTCATTTATGTAATTCATTGATTATGACAAATGTAATACATTATTATTATTTGTAATATAAAATTGTGTTTTGGCTGGTTTGACAAAGCGTATATATACATCCACCGCCAATCCTAATCGGTAAACGTTCTATTTGGCATTTCAATGGTTGTGCCGCTCAGACCTGTTATCTTTGCACGCGATGAACCACATTTGGACATTGGTCTCTACGGAGGCACGAATTGAACTGCGCGAGCGATATGCCTTGTCGGGTATATTATTATATGTGCTTTCGGCTGCTTTTATTGTCTTTTCTATCTGGCGCCAATTGCCGCCGAAGGAATGGGGGCTCACCTTTTGGGTGATTTTCTTGTTTTGTTCTTTGATGGCAGTGCTTAAAACCTTTGGCAAAGAGAGCGAAGGCCGCTATTTTTATTACTATACCTTATATCATCCGCTAGCATTGTTCGTTGCCAAGGCTATATATAACCTCTTGTTACTCCTCTTTATTTTCCTGATGCTGTGGGTTACCTTGTCCATTATGGCAGGCAATCAGGTCATACGATTCAATTGGTTTTTGCTGACAGGGCTGATGGCTTGTGTTGGCCTTTCGTTTTTGCTCACGCTGATCACCTCCATTGCGATCAAAACACAGCAAAATGCATCATTGACTTCAGTGATGGCGTTGCCGCTGATGATCCCATTATTGATCAATATACTGAGGCTTACGGCTTATTCCACCGGGACAACACCGGATGATAATCCATGGAACGAGTTCATGATGTTGACTGGAATTATTTCATTGGTCGTGGGACTGTCGCTATGGTTGTTTCCCTATCTTTGGCGCTCATAATATGAAGGACCACAAAACGAGCAAACTATTTGGATTAGCACCTTGGAAATGGGCAACTATGCTCATTCTGATGTATGTGTTTGTTGCCGGATGGTTTATTCCACTCAACCCGGGTATTATTAAAGTTACACCGGAAAGAGCTAAAGCGGGTGAATCGGTCGTGCTTGAAGTGACCGGATATAATTCTTCTTATGTTTCAGATACGTCCAGTGTCAGAGCCTGGTTGAGGCTGACCGGTGATACAGTTATTCTCGCACAACATGTTCAGGTGTGGGATAACCGGAAGCTTACTGCTAGTTTTTACATTCCATCTGTATTTCCTATGCGCCAGGAAGCCTATCCGCTGACATTGATTATAGATCACGAAACGGATGGTACAAGTGTTTTGCCCAATGCGGTGTTTGCAACCCCGGCAGATCAGCAGGATCCAACTGAAATGGCCCTGTGGTTTAGTGATAAAGTCGATCGTGTCCATCAAAAATCAGGTATTCAGTTTCCGTTTAGAAATATTCTGTCAGAAACGATTCGCAACACCTATTTCCATGTCCCGATGTGGTTTGCCATGATCATACTATTTGGCGTAAGTGCCTGGTATAGTTTGCAGTATTATCGAAAAGGGCTCATTGATTTTGATACGAGAAGTGTGGCATTAATAAATGTGGGCTTATTATTTGGTGTTTTAGGTCTCGTGACCGGTATGTTATGGGCCAAAAACACTTGGAATGCCTACTGGAGTTGGGATGTCAAACAAAATATGTCAGCCATAGCACTTTTGATCTATGCTGCACTGATGGTGATGCGCTCCTCTGTGGAAGATGATATGCAAAAGGCAAGATTGACGGCGGGCTACAATATGTTCGCTTTTGCCCTTTTGATCCCTCTATTATTTATAATTCCCAGAATGACGGATAGTCTTCATCCCGGGAACGGAGGAAACCCTGCTTTAGGAGGTGAGGACCTTGATAATACAATGCGAATGGTCTTTTATCCTGCGGTTTTGGGATTCATTTTATTAGGTCTTTGGATAAGCCAATTGGTCTATAGAACGAAAAAGCTAAAATGAAAATTAGGAAGTTGGATAAATCTTATCATATTTATGGACGATTTATAGTGATGAAGAGTTTAAAGGCGTTATGGGTGACTGTATTGTTATTGGTCTTCCAATCTGCACAAGCAGAAGGGGAGGTTAGTCCAGACTTTATCAGTAGCATTGGGAAAATCTATGTGGTGGCTGGCGTTTGTCTGGTTATTCTGATGGCCCTATTTATATATTTGTATCAACTTGATAGAAAAATTTCCAGACTAGAAAAAAGGTATAAAAATGAGTAATTCAACAAAGCATCTCAGTTTCTTTGAAAGTGTCAATCGGAATTTTGACATTGCAGCTGCTCACACAAGTATCCCAAAAGGGTTATTAGAGCAAATTAAAGTTTGTAATGCGGTATATGAAGTGACATTCCCTGTCAAAATTGGTAATCAATATCAGGTGATTGAGGCCTTCAGAGTTCAGCATAGTCATCACCGACTTCCAACGAAAGGAGGAATTCGTTTTAGCCATCTGGTCAATCGCGATGAAGTAATGGCGTTGGCAGCTTTGATGAGTTATAAATGCGCTCTTGTCGATGTTCCTTTTGGAGGGGCCAAAGGAGGTGTGAAAATCAGTCCTCGGAAATATAATGAGCGCCAGCTTGAAAAAATTACCAGACGATATACGACTGAATTACTTCGCAAGAACTTTATTGGTCCTGGACTGGATGTGCCAGCCCCTGATTATGGGACGAGCAGCAGAGAGATGGCTTGGATACAGGACACCTACGCTACTTTTAAGCACGGGGAGATAGATGCCAGTGCTTGCGTGACCGGAAAGCCGGTGGCACAAAGTGGTATCCGAGGAAGAACAGAAGCGACAGGCCGTGGTGTTTTTTATGGCATTCGCCAGTTCTTATCTTACAAAGATGATGCTGCTGCCATTGGCCTGGAGACAGGGATTGGTGGGAAGACCATGGTGATACAAGGATTAGGAAACGTTGGTTCCTATACAGGTTCTATTTCAGAAGAAGAAGGGGGTGTGGTGATTATAGGGGTCTCTGAAATGGAAGGTACAATCGTAACGACCACGAAGAAGGGGATCAATATTGATAAATTGATAAAATTTAGAAAAGAGAAAGGTAGCATCCTTGGCTTTCCCGGTACAAAGACATTAGGGGTTCGTGAAGACTGGGTTGCTATTGAGTGTGATATTCTGGTGCCTGCTGCCTTGGAAAATCAAATTACTATAGAAAACGCCAGGAAAGTAAAAGCTAAAATTATTGCAGAGGCTGCTAATGGACCCGTGACCTCTAAAGCGGCAGAAATATTATTGAAGAAAGGAATCATTATATTGCCAGATATGTATTTGAATGCAGGGGGTGTGACCGTTTCTTATTTCGAATGGTTGAAAAACTTATCACACATGCGTTTTGGACGAATGGAAAAGCGATTTCAAGAGCAATCCCTGAGAAACTTGCTTTCCACCGTGGAGCGACTGACTGGACACATGGTAGGTAATAAAGAAAAAGATTTACTAACCCACGGAGCTGATGAGATTGATTTAGTGCGTTCTGGTTTAGAAGATACGATGGTAAATGCCTATGACGAAATACGAGAGATATTCAAACGTAAAAAGAATATTGAAGACTTGCGATCCGCAGCTTTTGTGTGCGCATTAAATAAAATTTCCGGAGACTATATCCGCTTAGGTATTTTTCCATAACACGATTATTGTATCATATTTAGTTTAGAAAATTGGCTTTATAATGACGGAGGATCTTGATAAAATTGATTATTTGATATTAAAATTATTGCAAGAGAATAGCAATATTACCAACCTAAGTCTTTCCAAACGAATTGGTTTATCTCCTGCACCAACCCTCGAACGTGTAAAGAAGCTTGAAAAGAATGGTGTGATCAAAAGCTACCATGCGGTTGTAGATCCATTGGCATTAGGGCTGAATGTGATGACTTATATTCTGGTGACCATTGGATGGCATAAAGAGAAAGCTTCGGTGAATTTCCTTCGACAGGTGGATGAGATTGACGAAATTGTTGAATGCACGATCATCACCGGGGATGGTGATTTTCTTCTCAAAGTGCTTTGTCAGGATTTACGTGCGTATCAGGAGTTGCTCTTTAATGTACTGTCACAAATACCGGAAGTAGAGCGACTTAAAACACTCATGACGCTGTCCACCGTAAAAAACAAGAAAGTATTACCTTTAAGTTATAGGCCTTAAATCTTGGTCGTTTCAATCTGATTTTCCTTTTTGAGCAAGACATCTCTCCTGTGGTCCATCCAATCGCCTGAAGGAATTCCTTCGTTCTTATTTGGGACGATGCATATCAGGGATCAAAGGGCACACCAGCTTTGTGAGCGCCTTTATCCTTTTATCAATCAATCCAAGGTTTATGTTGGTGAAATGGATCTCGGATCCATGGATGTGCAGCCGGTTAGTCCGCTATACAATTTGAAGCAGTTTTTTAGTGCATCCGGATACACAAAACTAAGGAGACAACTTTTAAAATCCTTTCAGCTTGATGTAGAGCTCTATGTGCATTTGCATCCGTTGATGATCATGAGCGCATTGACACAGCAAGTGCTCAGAAAGGATCATGCTATTTCTATCGATGAGCATTTGTGGAATTATGCAAATGATCAGGCTATTGAAACCACCGGGCTTGAAACAATCGAAGAGCAAGTAACGCTATTGCATTCCATCGAGCCGGAAAGACTTTATGCACAAATCAAACAAATCGGGTCATGTCCCAGCTTGATCAGAAGTTTTACAAACAAAACACTTGATCTCTACATCCAAGGAGAAATACATGCCCTTTACATGCTGACAAAATCCTCTATGCAGCATTTACGTAAAAAAGTCATCTATGAAAGAAACAAGCGGATGGTGGAAAGAATTCTTATGCATGATGTACATCAACAATACTTTGTGGCCGTGGGTGCCGGGCATCTGAGTGGCGCCACAGGCCTGATATCATCTCTTCGTAAGCAGCAATGGATTGCAAAACCTGTTGTTTATTAGATGATTGGTAGGTTTGGTCGTAAAAATTTCTTCAGGCAAAAAATTCCATTGAAATTTGTAACAAGACAAGTTGAAATACGTTTTGATTATTTGAGAATGAGCCGTCGATACATGAGAAGTATTTTTATCCTATTATTAAGTTTTTTCTTCTTTGAGGCTTTAGCTCAAAAGGAATATACGGTCAATGGATATGTGAAGGATCGTCGATCAGGCGAAACGCTCATTGGTGCCAATGTATTTCTAGAGCAGAATCCCTCCATCGGGACTGTGACCAATACCTATGGGTTCTATTCCATCACAATTCCGGAAGGAAAGCACCGAATCGTTTTTTCTTACCTGGGCTATCAGGCGATCACGGAAGAAGTGACACTTGTGGCAAACACGAACCTCACGATTAATTTAAGTCAGGGGGTTGAAATGCAGGAGATCGTTATCTCCGAAAAAGCACAGGAAGAAGATGATCATATAGAAAGCACTGCCATGGGCCGTGTGACACTACCCATTGAACAAATCAAAGTGCTGCCTGCTTTACTTGGAGAAGTTGATATTCTAAAGACGTTACAGCTTCTGCCAGGTGTTTCCTCCGCAGGAGAAGGAAGCGCTGGATTTTATGTGCGTGGTGGAGGCGCAGATCAGAACCTGGTTTTATTGGATGAAGCCGTTGTTTATAACAGTGGCCACTTTCTGGGTTTCTTTAGTGTATTTAATGCGGATGCGATAAAGAGTACCACGCTTATTAAGGGCGGGATACCGGCTGTTTATGGAGGCCGATTATCATCGGTGATTGATATCCAAATGAAGGAAGGTAATAATCAACAATTTCAGACAGAAGGTGGCATTGGCACGATTTCGGCGAGAATGACGGTAGAAGGTCCTATCGTGAAAAATAAAGGGAGCTTTTTAGTCAGCGGTCGTCGAACCTATGGTTTCGATCTTGCTCAACCGGCGATCAACAAAACAGATTTTAAAGGAACAAATTATTTTTTCTATGATCTCAATGGGAAAGTAAATTATCAATTTTCACAAAAAGACAGAATCTATCTGAGTGGATATATAGGTCGCGATGTTTTGACTTTCGCTCAACCGGGTCGAGACTTCCAGTTTAAATTGCCCTATGGAAACGGAACGGCCACGTTAAGATGGAATCACCTTTTTAACAATAAGTTATTTTTCAACTTGTCAGCGATCTACAATGACTACAAATTCAAAGCGAGTTTTGCGCAAGAGCAATTTCAGTTTGAGGTAGCCTCCGGGGTCAGAGATTATTCCGCCAAATTTGATTTTGATTTTTTCCCATCCACTACCCACCAACTAAAGTGGGGGCTCCATGCCACCAATCACAAACTCTCTCCCAATGTTGTTACAGGATCTTCCGGTGATGTTGAGTTTGCGTCCACCGTGACACCCAAATATGGAAATGAATATGCGCTCTACCTGCAAGATGACTGGAAAATCAGTCCTCGATTTCGAATCAATCTTGGCATGCGCGGAACTATGTTTCAGCAAATAGGTGCATATACATCAAGTCTGACAGGACGTGTGTATAAATCCGGAGAAGTAGTGAAAACATTTTCTTCTTTAGAACCAAGAATATTTCTTACGACCACACTTAATCCCAATGCTTCTGTGAAGGCAGGGATCACATCCACTACACAATATTTGCATTTGGTCAGTAATAGCACCTCCACGTTGCCTGCAGATGTTTGGGTGCCAAGTTCTGAGCTCGTTAATCCACAAAGAGGGTGGCAGTATGCAGCGGGTTATTTTCAAAACTTGAACAACAATATGTATGAAGCCTCTGTAGAAGTTTACTACAAAGCATTGAAAGATCAGATTGACTACCGAGAAAGTTATGTGGACAATAGTGTGCAGGAAGTAGAGTCTGAATTTGTTTTTGGTGAAGGAGAAGCATACGGCGCTGAGTTTTTTATTAGAAAAAATAAAGGAAAATTAAATGGATGGGTGGGCTATACAATAAGTAAGGCCACCAGAACTTTTCCGGATATAGAAAATGGACGAGTGTATCCCACCACGTATGATAGAACACACGACTTAAGTGTCGTCGCCAATTATAAGTTTAGTTCGAAATTAACCGGTGGCTTTGTATTTGTCTACGCAACAGGGAAGACATTTACACCCCCGCAAAGTATTTATTTAATTGACGGTGGGTTTCAAACGGATTATGGACCGCGTAACAGTCAGCGTCTGGAGCCATACCATCGAATGGATGTGTCGCTGACTTATACACCACGGCCTGACAGCCAAAAGGATTTTAAATCGTATTGGGTTTTCTCGATATACAATGTCTATAACCGAAAGAATACTTTCTTTGTTTATACGGATTATGATTCAGATTTGCAGGCGGGTTCTGCTACAATCAGTGCTTACAAAGTGTCTATTTTCCCAATTATACCATCTATTACATGGAATTTCAAATGGCAGTAAAACATTTATACCTATTGCTCTTCGCCGTGATGGCTATGCTGATCTTCACTTCTTGTGAAGCGGAATACTTTCCGGAGCCCTCGATTGATGGGCCGAAGTACGTCGTAGAAGGTTATATTGAAGCAGGACCGGAAGCTAATCCGGCTTTTCTTTTTCTGACCAGAACATTTAATTTCTATTCGGAGATTGGTGCAGCGGATTTTGATTCATCGTATGTGCACGATGCCATTGTCGATGTTTTTGATGGGAGTAAGACAGTAAGATTGCAGGAAGTTTGTATAGACGATTTAGATGAAGAATCAAAAAAGCAATTTGCTGAGGTGTTTGGATTTGATGCAGATAGTCTGGCGTATAATTTTTGTATTTACATCGATGTGTTTAATGTGTTGCAGGCAAAGGAAGGCAGGACGTATGAACTGAATATAACAGTGGATGGAGATACTATTACATCGACCACTTATATTCCAATACATGTGCCGCTGGACAGTTTGACGTTTCTAGCTCCACCAGGAGATCCTAATGACACTTTAGCACAGTTGGCATGTTATATTTCTGATCCGGCTGGTGAACAAAACTACTATCGGATTTTGGGTGCTACCAATGGGGGTGCATTGGAAACTGGTTTAGCAGGGGTTGAGGAAGACCTTTATTTTGATGGAAAGTCCTTTGAGTTCCAACTTTTAAATCCACAAACATCAAATGGTGATGTTGATCCGGAAGTTTTTGGGTTGTATTTTGTGGGCGATACGGTGACAATCAAATGGGCCTCTATCGATGAGGCTACTTTTGATTTTTGGAATACATTGGAATTCGCTCAAGCCAATCAGGGGCCATTTTCTTCTTATACGCGCATTCAGACAAACATTGTAGGTGGAATAGGTGTTTGGGGTGGATATAGTGTTAGTTATTATACAAAGATTGTTGATTATTAATAGATGAAAGCAAAACAGTTACAGCAATATGCGCAGACGGGTGTTGAACTTCAACAATTCGCTAAAAGTGCTGTGATTTTTGGTGCTACGGGCTTGATTGGCGGTAATTGTTTGCAGCGGTTATTGGATCATCAGGCCTACAACAAAGTGATCTCTATAGGCCGCAAGCCAATCAAAACAAGTCATCCTAAGTTGATTCATTATGACGTGGATATGCGTGATAGTGAAAACTACCGCCGTTTAATGCAGGGCGATGATTTATTTATTTGTCTTGGGACTACGATGAAAAAGGCGGGAAGTAAAGAAGCCTTTTATGAAGTAGATCACAACCTCATGTTTGATATCGCCAAGACCGGATCTTTGCAGAATATGAATCAATTGATGATCATTTCCTCTGTCGGGGCGGATAAAAATTCATTTATTTTTTATTTAAAAGTTAAGGGCGAACTAGAAGATGATGTGCGCAGGCTTCCTTTCTGGAGTGTTCAAATATTGCGGCCATCAGTTTTGCTGGGCCAACGACACGAGCGACGAATTGCTGAGCGTGTGGCGGGGCGATTGAGTAAAGGTTTGCAGTATTTTTCAGGAAGTATTCTTGGCGATATAGCCCCTGTCGAGGCGGATGATGTGGCTAAGGCCATGATCCAATCAGCCCAGGGGCTTAAAAAGGGCACGCACATCCATCATGGTAGCGAAATTGTTCAATTGGCCAAGCTCTTCAACGAATAGACTTCCTCAGAAGTAATACTGGTAGTCCTTATAGCCACATAATCACCTGATTTGATCGATTCAAGTCAGATGGACATAGAACCCATTTGCAGAATTGTTTTCCAATGATCCATAGGGTAGTAAACTATTCTTAGTTTTGTCGGTATAACTTTCATACTTATGAATACATCTGATATTAATATCCATATTCAGCTTGATGCTGATCGAGTACCTGAAAAAATCGAATGGAAAGCTTCTGATGCCAATCAGGAACATCCGTCTGACAGCAAATCGATTTTTCTTTCGCTGCTTGATAGAGATACGCTGGATACCTCAACGCTTTTTTTATGGACGAAAGATCTTCATGTAGCAGAGATGGATCGCAAGATTTACTATGCATTGACAGCGCTGACGGATGGATATTACAAATCAACCCAGAATACTGAGTTGGCCAACGAGATGCGTCGGTTTGTTCATTATTTTGGAGAGAAGACAGGTATTATCACAGAGGAAAAGAAGTGATAGCAGATGTCTCCAGCTATATTTCAGAATGATGAAGCAGGGCGTAAAGCATTTGATGCGCTTGCGTCAAAAGCAGTAGCATGGATTCTTGATTATTATCAAAATATTGAAACACTGCCAGTACGCAGTCAGGTAGTACCGGGCGAGGTATATGCTCAGTTTCCTGATTCCTTTCCTGAACAACCTATCGGGGACGAAGCAGTTTTTAAGATGCTGGATGAAGTCATTATTCCGGGAATGACGCATTGGCAGCACCCGAATTTCTATGCATTTTTTCCCGGCAATACTAGCTTCCCATCAATCGCCGCTGAATTTATTACGGCAGGAATTTCTGCGCAATGTATGATGTGGGAAAGCTCACCCGCCGCAGCAGAACTCGAACAGCGGTGTATGGAATGGTGCCGTTTGCTTCTGGGCTTACCGGAAGGATGGGAAGGGGCTATCCAGGACACAGCGTCCAGCGCAACGCTCACAGCACTGCTGACTGCCCGAGAATGGAAATCCGGATTTAGAATTTCTAAGCGTGGTTTTGATGGAACGGTGTATAGAATATATGCCTCCTCACAAGCCCATTCTTCTATCGACAAAGCTGTTCGTTTAGCAGGTTTTGGAACAGATAATCTCGTTCACATCGCCGTTGATAAAAACCTTTCTATGATTCCCGATGAATTGGAGAAGGCGATCCAAAGTGATACTAAAAATGGATTTGTTCCGCTGTGCATTGTGTCAACCATTGGAACAACAGGTACCGGAGCAATTGATCCGGTCACGGAGATAAGTGCTCTTTCGAAACAGTATGGATTGTGGCATCATGTAGATGCAGCTTATGCCGGTACCGCATTGATGTTAGAAGAATATAGCTATTTGAGAAAAGGTCTTGATGGTGCCGATAGTTTCGTTTTTAATCCGCACAAATGGATGTTTGTTCAATTTGATTGCAGCCTATATTATGTACGAGACGCCGAACTTTTGATCCGTACGATGCGTGTCAATCCATCCTATCTGATATCTGCGCAAGGAGATACGGTCAATGATTATCGGGATTGGGGTATTCCTTTGGGCAGAAGATTTCGGGCCCTGAAATTGTGGATGACACTTCAACTATTAGGAACGGATGCTATCAAGCAAAGGCTGAGGCATCATATGACATTGGCTCAATTAGTGGAGGCTGAAATTATTGCTGATACGCGTCTTGAGTTGGCATACAAACGATCATTTAATATTGTCACATTTCGATTGATGATATCCCTTGATTCCGATGGATCAGGTACACGAAAACTAGTTCAAATGATTAATGATTCAGGGCAAGCGTATATGACGCATGCGGTTGTGGAAGGACGGAGCTTAGTGCGATGGGTCACCGGACAAACAAATACAGAAGAACGCCATGTCATGAATACTTGGGACTTTGTTGTTTCACTCCTTGATAAATTGGTCGCCAAATGAGTCTTCCGGATAAGAATAAATTAATTGAAGTCAGGGAACGAATTGAAAATTATATTCATCGCACACCGGTATTGACATCTTCCACTTTTGATCAGAAAGTTGGTGCGGAGGTTTTTTTCAAATGCGAGAATTTTCAGCGAATGGGCGCCTTCAAAATGAGAGGAGCTGCCTATGCCATGACATGCTTGTCGAATGATCAGCTAGCAAAAGGAGTCGTGACACATTCCTCCGGAAACTTTGCACAGGCTGTAGCCTTATCTGCAAAGCTGATGGGTGTACAGGCAAAAATCGTCATGCCTGAAATTGCACCACAAGTGAAAGTCGATGCGGTCAAAGGATATGGTGCGGAGATTGTATTTGTAGGAGCACTGCCAAGTGATCGCGAAAACTGCGTAAAGGAATTGGTTCAAAATGAAGATTTAACTTTTATTCATCCTTCCAATGATCTCAATGTCATCCTGGGCAATAGTTCGTGTGCACAAGAATTAATAGAAGAAATACCATCCCTTGATTTCCTTGTTGCACCGGTCGGTGGTGGTGGGATTTTAGCTGGAACAGCACTTGCGGCGCATCATTTTTTACAGACATCCATAACCCTCGGTGCTGAGCCGCAAAATATGGATGATGCATCAAGATCTTTGGTATCTGGAAAAATTGAATTCAATGCTGCTGATGCGTTTACGATAGCGGATGGTCTGCGAACAAACTTAGGAGATATTAATTTTCCAATCATTCAAAACCTCGTCAGTGGTATTAAGTGCGTCAGTGAAAAAGAGATACTTGAAGCGATGTGGTGGGTATGGGAGCGTATGAAAATAATCATCGAACCCAGTAGCGCCGTGGCGGTTGCCATGGTGATTCGGCACAAGGAAGTTTTTGCCGGTAAAAAAGTTGGCTTAATCATTACGGGAGGCAATGCAAATATTCGCGCACTCGCGTCTTAATTTTTAATCAGCGATATAAATAATTGAGGAAGCATGTTCAACATTGTTTTTTGCCGCAAGAAGTGTTTTTAATCCGGCGATAAAAGCTTTGGGCGCACCCAGCAGTCCACTTCCTTTATATTTTTCACTCAACATGCTTACATAGAAGGCATCTAAGTGCATTGGCAGTTTCTCGATAAGCTTAAATTGATATTGGTTCAAAAGTTTTGACATCGATAGCGGGCTGAAATGCCAGAGATGTCTCGGCACATCATAAGCGGCCCATTGTGCACCGTACTTCAGCGCATCTTTGGAAGTGTGGTTAGGGACCGCGATGATGAGTACACCTCCGGGCTTAAGGACTTCCCTACATCGTTCCAGATAGCCCGGAAGGTCATGTACATGTTCCAGGACATGCCACATCGTGATGACATCGTATTGGTTGGCAGGGAGTTGGGCTAGATTTTCGATGGGATCTATTTGAATATTCAATTTTTCAGCAGCAATTTTTCTGGCCTTTTCATCCGGTTCCAGAGCATCTACCTGCCATCCACTGAGTTTCATATAATGTGGAAAATGGCCCGTTCCTGCGCCAATATCCAGTAATGACCCCTTGTTTTTTCCTGCAGCACTGATGACCCATTGGTGTTTTTTCCTCAGCATGAAAACTCTGGCGGCATGGTATAGTCTGTTGATCAGGCCGGTTTTTGTATCGCTGTGTGATATATAATCTTCAGAAGCATAAAATCGTCCCATTTCAGCGGCCGAAGGTTGAGGAAACGTTACCTTAAATTGACATAAGTTGCACGTTTTCAGTACAAAAGATTCACCGGAGACACTGAAATCCTTGACCTGACCGGCATCCTTCCAGTCCTTTTCTCCACAAGCAGGACAAGCGTCCATGTCACTTTCTTTAATGTCTGAGATTGTCTTCATATATGCAAATGTAGGATTCCGAAGGTTAATCTACCTTGTGAAGCTAATACATCCCGTGAAGATTACTATTTTTGCCCCCCTATGATCAAGAGCCTGATGATCCGTATGATCCAACGACTGACACTTCTGTCTATTTTCTGCATATCTTTTATGACGGCCGTCAGTGGCCAAAGCGGGACACTGCGGGGTCATGTTTATGATGAACTTACTGGTGAAGCCGTTGCTTTTGGGCAGGTATATCTCGTTGGAACGGAGATACGAACGGTCACTGATCTGGATGGATTTTTTATTTTTTCAGATATCCCCGTTGGCAGTTATATAGTGGAGTCGATCTTTATCGGTTTTGATACCGTTAGTACGCAGGTTACACTGGAAGCGGGTCAGGTTAAATATGTAAAGCTGCTCATGACGGAAGGTTCTATTCAGCTGAATACGATCAGCGTCAGCGCGAGTAGAGAGCAACGTCGAAACGAAGTAAATGTATCGCGCATAACCATTACACCAAAGCAAATCAAATCGCTTCCGTCTACTGGTGGAGAAGCTGATATAGCGCAGTATCTTATGGTATTGCCGGGGATTATATCTACCGGTGATCAGGGAGGGCAGATATATATTCGAGGAGGATCACCGGTTCAGAACAAGATATTACTCGATGGTATGACGATATACAATCCATTTCATAGTATTGGATTCTTTAGTGTATTTGAGACAGAGGCCATTAAATCAGCAGAAGTTTTAAGTGGAGCTTTTGGTGCCGAATATGGTGGTCGAATTTCGGCGGTCGTGGATTTAAAGACCAGAGAAGGAGACAAAAAGAGATTTGGTGGTTTGGTATCAGCCAGTCCATTTCAAGTCAAAGCATTATTGGAGGGACCTATTGCGCCTTTCAATCCTGAACGAGGATCAAGCTCTTCTTTTCTGATCACCGGAAAACAATCTTTAATTGATCAGACATCGACTAAATTATATGATTATGCAACACCGGATTCTTTAGGGTTGCCATATACCTACACAGATATATATGCGAAAATGTCTTTTCTTTCAGGGGAAGGAAGTAAAGTAGACTTTTTTGGGTTTAGCTTTTCGGATGGTGTAAATCTGAACAATGTCGCCCAGATCGACTGGAAATCCGGTGGGGGAGGTTTGAATTTTAAGCTCATGCCGAGATCCTCCAATCTTATATTTTCAGGAACACTGGCTTATTCGAAATATGATATTGTGCAGACGGCACCGGAGCAGGCACCACGAACGAATTCAATTGGTGGTTTTAATGCCATTTTTGATTTCAAATCATTTGGAAAGAATAGCACGATCAATTATGGGTTTGAGTTAAATGGTATCACAACCGAGTTATCTTTTAGAAACTTCGTCGGGGTTACATTCGAGCAAAGTGAAAACACAACGGAGCTTGCCGGTTATGTTGCCTTGCGTCAAAAAACAGATGCGATCATCATCGAACCTGGTTTGCGCGCGCAGTTCTATGCCTCATTAGGTGATTTTTCCATTGAACCAAGATTGGCATTGAAGAGTAATTTTTCGGATAAATTTCGAATGAAGTTTGCCCTTGGAAAATATTCTCAAAACCTGATCAGCACGGTCAATGAACAGGATATTATAAATTATTTTGTTGGATTTTTAACTGGACCTGAAGAAACGATATACGAACCTGGGACCACGACCAAAACCAAAGATAAATTACAGAAAGCATGGCATTATCTGGCGGGTGTTGAAATTGATTTAAATGCCGGATGGGATTTAAATGTGGAAGGATATTATAAAGATTTCTCCCAGTTGATTGGGGTCAACAGAAATAAGTTAAGTCAGGAGGATTCTGATTTCTCAACGGAAACGGGCAGTGCGTATGGAATTGATGTTACGCTCAGCAGACAAACGCAAAAAGTCGCTATGTGGGCTACTTATTCTCTTGGCTATGTCAAAAGAGATGATGGCTATCAAGTGTACCCTACTCACTTTGAAAGAAGACATAATATCAATTTATTGGTAAATTATTCCTTTGGAAGAAACTGGGAGTTTGGCGTTCGATGGAATTATGGATCAGGATTTCCTTTTACACTGACTCAAGGTTTTTATGGGGAGCAGGATGTATTGGGGGGTATTGATACGGATGTACTAACTGAAAACCCGGATCTGGGGATTATATACAGTGATCAGCGGAATAGCGGAAAGCTACCGGATTATCATCGATTAGATTTTTCTTTGAAGAAGATGGTTGAGTTCAGCCAGTTTCTGCGCATGGAAATCACTGCCAGTGTCACCAATGCCTATGATCGAAGCAATATATTTTATTTTGATCGTGTGACCTATTCACGGGTGGATCAGCTCCCGATTATTCCAAGTTTGGGCGTGAAGATTGAGTTCTAAACCCTCTACACCGAAGTGCCAAAGGCACTGATCTCAACTCCTTCGCTCGTCGAAGCCTTGGCGAAGGCGAGTCTAAACTCATTTCCCGTTAGATTAACTTAATTTTGCACCCATTCATACCATTAATGGAGGTGCAGTAGTTAAGTATAGCGTGAAGAAGTCCTGGTTCGACATTGGATATCAAATAGATAAGTTGCTGATCGGCAGCTTTATCCCGCCATTCCTGATGTCGTTTTTCCTTGCACTTTTTGTGTTGATCATGCAGTTCCTGTGGAAGTTTATTGAAGATATCATTGGGAAGGGCGTAGGTGTCCTGATGATATTGGAGATGTTTTTCTATAAATCTGTGTCCTTGTTTCCATTGGCGCTTCCAATTGCGGTGCTACTGGCTTCTGTGATGGTGATGGGCAATCTTGCAGAGCAATATGAGTTGTCCAGCTTTAAATCTGCAGGAGTCTCTTTGTTTCGATTACTGGCGCCCCTGTTGGTGATTGGTTCACTGATAGGTTTGTTTTCATTTTTTTGTTCAAATACAATTATTCCGATCGCTAACTTGAAGTACCAGTCAAGGCTGTATGACATACGCAATCAGAAGCCGACACTGAGTATCGAACCTGGTGTATTCAATGAGGATTTTCATGGGTATGCGATTCGTGTGGGAAAGAAAGACAAGGATAAGGTGAGCATAGAAGACATCATGGTGTATGATGATTCACAACGCAACAAGGGGAAGTTGAATGTCGTAACGGCCCAGCGTGGCAAGATGTATGTCTCTCCGGATGACGGGGCTTTTGTGATGACTCTTTTTGATGGCTATCAATATGCTGAAACGGATGCGCAGGGAGGCACCAATTCAAAGCCATTTATGATTTCTCATTTTGCTGAATGGACACGGCGATTTGATTTGGGCGAATTTGATCTCGATCGAACAGAAGAAGAACAGTTTAAGACGCATCATACCATGAAAAGTGCTCGACAGATTGCCAGTGAGATTGATACGATGGTAGAGCAAATCAATATTGCACGATCAGACAAGCATGCGGATTATATTGTGTTTGCGGATACAAGTTATGCGTCAATACCTACTGAAGAAAAGATGACTACTGATTCTAGTGAGCAGGTATTCATTCTCAAAGATGAAGTCTTTCGTCGAGGTACTGTCCGCGAGGATATTTTGATGCCGAGATACAGACAGCTTATAAGCTTTTTGGATACGACAAAAATGGCCGGCGTGACATCCTTGTATCTTATCCTTCCGTCACCATTGAGAAAAGAACTCCGTGGAAAAGTAAACAGTAAGGTGTCTATCACGCGATCCTCTATGGATCGAACAGATCGAACGATTAAGCGACTGGAAGACTCGAAGCGAAGGCATTTATATGAGTTGCACTGGAAGTTTTCACTAGCTGTATCATGCATCGTCATGTTGTTGATTGGGGGTCCTATGGGCACAATTGTGCGTAAGGGAGGATTTGGGTATCCTTTTTTGGTGTCAATATTCTTTTTTACTTTTTTTCTGATGAGTAACATTAGTTGTAAAAAGCTCAGCGATAGTCAGCAACTTCCACCGATCCTTGCCGCCTGGATGCCGGTGATATTACTTTTTTTGGTTTCAACATTTCTAACTTATAAAGCTTTGCAGGATTCAAAAATCATGAATACGGATCGGTTAAAAACATTTTTTGCCAACCTAGCGGAAAGATTAAAGACGAAAGCGACATGAAGCCATGGAATTTATTTGTCATAGGAACTGTACTTTTTGTAGGACTAGGATTGAGCTTATCTCTGATTTGCGGGCATGGTCAGTTTTTAATTTGGCTGGCAGGTCATCGCACGCCATTCGCTGATTATTTCTTTTACTATGTTACCAAGCTTGGCGAAGAACATGGTTATGTGCTGATTGGTGTGATATTTTTATTTCGTCATTGGCGTAGAAGTGTTATGATTGCTGGATTGGGGATTGCTGTTACGCTCGTCACCTATATTCTAAAATCTATTTTTCAGTTTGAGCGCCCGAGTTTATTTCTGGCTCGTTTGGGTTGGGATGGCCCCTTGGCTGTATTTGATTACCCATTATTGTCGGGTCATGCCAGTTTCCCGTCGGGCCATACTATGGCTGCCTGGGCATTGTTTACATTTGTTGTCGCGCTATATCGTAAATCATCTGTTGCTATCCTCTGTTTATTTCTGGCGATATCGGTGTCTATCTCAAGGATTTATTTGATGGCGCACTTTCTTCGGGATGTGGCATTAGGGGCTGCGGTGGGGTTTGCCTTGGGCTACCTTTTTTTCTATATATACGGTAGGGTGTTCAAAGTCAGTTAGTTAGGTAGTTTTTATTTTGTATTCCAGGGTGATTTGAAATCATTTTTTTTTACGGATTTGATATTTGCCTGCGGATATAAATATATAGCTGCAAATAGGGTAGTATATTTGGTGCTTACAAACTAACAATTATGAAATCCATTGCTATCTTTTTTGTTCTCTTTTGCCTATTGACGCTTTTGACTTCTTGCGATTCCGGCAAATCTTCTGAAGCACAAACGACTTCTAATCATTCCGGATTAAAAATTGCTTTCGTTCACGGTGATTCTATTCTAATGAACTACAATGAGTTCAAAAAAGAATCTGATGCCATGGAACTAAAGCAGCGCCGAGCTGAGGAAGAATTGCAAAAGAAAGGCGCTGTCCTGGAGAAAGAAATTATGGATTACCAGCAGAAGGCACAGAGTGGGGTGATGACACCCAAAGAAATGCAGGCCCGCGAAAAGTATCTCACCACGCGTCAGGAAACTGTAATTGCAGAGCGCGATCAAATCGCCCAGGAAATCATGACAGAGACCGCAGCTATCAATAAACGACTACATAGTATGTTGAAGGAGAAACTCGATGTGATAAAGAAGAAAGAAGGTTATGATTTTATCTTAAGTTATATCGAAGGTGGCTCATTGCTGATCGCTGATGATAAGTATGATATTACGGACATGGTCCTTAAAGAGTTGAATTCGGAATCATCGGCAGAGCAAGAGTAAAAGTGAGAGGTAAGGCGTCAAGGCTATGGCGACTCACCTCTCACTGTTCACATCGTCGACGTTTGTGTTTTTCTAAAGCTACAAAAAACGAAATTCTGGATGGTATCATTGGGAGTTTTATGATCAATGGTGATACACCTGATTTTTTCAAAGAAATTTTTCAATCGTTCGGTCATTGTGGTTTCTGAATATTGTCTTATCTCAATTCCACTGCATTTTTCAGGGCCTTGTTCTGAGAATGTTCCGATTACAAGAATTCCTTTTGGGTTTATATTTTGTTGTGCTGTGTCTAAATAGTTGGAAATATCCTGCTCATCAGTCAGGAAATGAAATGCGGCACGGTCGTGCCAAAAATCATATTTTTCTGTGGGTTTAAAAGTTACTGCATCTGTGATTATCCAGTTTACATATTTCGCTTTGTCTCCAAGTCTTTGTTTGGCGCGATCAATGGCTGCTGTAGAAATATCAAGTACAGAAATATTCTGATATCCTCTGTCCAACAAGTGATCGACAAGAAAACTATCCCCGCCTCCAATGTCAATAACTTTGGCCGTGAAGGGCACATTAAACTGCTTAAAAAAACCTAATGAGGTTTCCGGTGTTGGTTCAAACCAGCTGACATCTTTTAATTCTTTCGTCTGATAGATTTTCTCCCAGTGTTTTTTGCGATCAAATTTCTCCATGGTTAAATTTAATTCTTTATTGGTAATTTTCCATTTGTAGGTTTGAAAGGTGCCGCACCTACGTCGCTTGAGAAGGATTAGTGTTTTCGGGGTTAGAAAGGTTTCGTATCTAAAGGTGCTAATAATAGGTTGAATGGGTAGATCCCATCCGCTAGGCGTGAGTGAGGAGTGAGCAAAGATTTGTCTAAGGTCGTCTGTCGCGTGTCGAAAATTCGGGTCTAAGGTCCAGATGAAGGACTGCGCCTTCACTGTGGGTC
>JBBKXT010000084.1:0-4327 GCA_037969625.1 Saprospiraceae bacterium | reverse complement strand
CTGCTATTGCCTTGACCGTTCAGTCAGGTACCTGTTCCAATAACCAGGTTACAGAATGGAGTTTTTTAACGCCATCAGGTGAGCCTTCTCCCTGCACTTCTTCAAATGAAACAGATGCTTGGTATTCTTTTACAGCGCCGGCTTCCGGAAATATTGAGTTTTCCGGTCTTGGTAATGCCACCATGACCAAAACCATTTTCTCCGGATCCTGTGGAAGCCTTGTGCCCGAAGTATGTGTCAAGGGGAAGTATGTATCAGGACTCATACCGAACGAAGACTATATCCTTTTGTTGTCACGAGCACCAAATACATCTACTTACTCTTTCTGTCTGCTGGAATATACGATTGGAAGTATAAACAATACTTGCAGCAATGCAACATTATTGTCAATTGTTGGAACCTTTGTTCCGGATTGGGGAAATGCTGCTTTTGAGATTGAAAGTGATAATACTTGTGATTTTCGATCACACGATCTTTGGTACTCGTTTGTCGCACCTGCCTCAGGTGCTATTAAAATTTCCGGAACGAATGTCTTTAAATCTTTTGAAATCTATGAGGGAAGCTGTGGTAGTTTATCCCTAATTGACTGCAGTAGGCTCAATGGCGGTAACACAAGTATTTTAATTATTAGTAGCCTCATTCCTGGGTCGACCTATTATATGAAAACGTATGATCAGTTTCATGACCAACTCTCGTCTCAAACGCTTTCAATAACGACTGTCACGCCCCCGGCAAATAATGATTGCGACGACGCCACTTCCATTGCACCAACAACAGATTGCACCGTATCCCTTGACATTAATTTAAACTTTGCCAATGCTTCGTTGAGCAATGTTCCTTTACCTGGTTGTACCAGCTCGTTTTCAGAATATATTGATTTATGGTATTCCTTTCAGCCACCTACTAACGGTTACGTTAAATATGAAGATAGCGGCGTGCTCGGCTCTATTGCCCTGTATGAAAACACTTGTGGATCGCTCAATCTGATTCATTGCGGAAATGCAAGCACAGTGGTCATCGACAGCCTAAACCCGGACTCTACGTATTTACTCAGGATCCTTTCCAATACCAGAAACAGTACAGCCTTTTGCCTCCTTACCTACCATCCTGAAGACGAAACAAACAGTATCACCTGTGAAACACCAGCCACTGGTATTCTTTTTGGTGACAACGAATGTGGGCCCCTGGTAGAATTTAATATGTCGGATGTTTATCCTGTGATCACTGGACTTTGTGGCGGAAATTATGCGTATTGGTTTGCCTTTGAAGCGCCATCCTCCGGTAGTTTTAATTTTCAACTATTTCAAGGATCAAGCTATGCGAATATTGCCGTTTATGATGGCACGTGTGAAGAGCTCACTGAAATCTATTGTTCATCCATAGGAACCTATCAAACCAAGCTGATCAATGGCCTTGTCAGTGGACAAACCTACTTACTCCGATATTCTACGTTTTCACCATCATCATCGGATACAAAATTTTGTGTTTCAGAGATTAGTCCACCTTCCGAAGAATCAACGTGCACTGAAGCACTGGATATTTTGGAATCTTCCAGTGAAGCTTGTGATCAAATCATCTCGGGCTCAACTCTGGGCGCAGGAGAAAGTGCAGGCGCTTTTTGCGGTGTCAATATGACCAATGCTGTTTTCTATACCTTCACCCCTGTGGAATCTGCAAGCTATTCTATGGTCGTATCCAATGCTGCAGCGTCTCATCGTATCACCGTTTTTGAAAATTGTGCCCTGCAAAATCCGATCAATTGCGGGATCATGGAAACGATTGCCAGTTTCATGGGCGGCACAACCTATATTATTGCTGTCCACCCAGTGGACAATAGCCTTCGTTCTACTTTTGATCTGTGTATTTTCAAACCTGATCCGGCCCTCATGTCAGGAAGCGTAGGAATTAATGTCCCCAATCCGCAAACCCGGCTCGATGTAAATGGAGGTATTAAACCCGGCTATTCTGAAGAGATGGTCTCCGGAAATATTAGGTGGTCCACAGATCTTGAAGTCTATGATGGCATCTCCTGGAAATCTCTCATAGGATGGGATTATAAGGCTACAGAGAACATTGATATGATGGGTCATCAAATTATTAATTTAAACACCCCAATTACGCCAACCCATGCAGCCACCAAACAATATGTGGATGCCCATACGGATGCTGATGCTGATCCTGTCAATGAAATTCAAACCATTTCGAAATCAGGCAATACGGTGATGCTTTCTGATGGCGGAGGCAGCTTTACTGATGATGTCGATGATGCAGACAACGACCCTGGCAATGAAATTGAAACATGGTCGACGCTCGCGGGTATCCCGGCAGACTTTGCCGATGATGTAGACAATGTCGATGATGCGGACAACGACCCAACTAATGAAATTGAAACATGGGCCACACTCGCAGGAATTCCTTCCGGATTTGCTGACGGCATTGACCATGTGAATGATGCTGACGCCAGCCCTACGAATGAATTGCAAACCATTTCAAAGGCCGGAAATGTCGTCACCCTCTCCAATAGTGGTGGTTCGTATGTTGATGATGTGAATGATGCTGATGATGATCCAACCAACGAAATTGAAACATGGTCCACGCTCGCAGGGATTCCTTCCGGATTTCTGGATGGGATCGATGATGATGGTGCCTTTGCGCGCAATGGAACTCTAGTGATCAACGCTGGCAATCACGATGTAGAAGATTTTGCTTTTGGATCTAATATCCTTCCTACGGGTGCTACGACTTCTGATACTTTGTTTTTTTTCGACAAATCAAAAGGTGCATTTAGATCCGGCAGGGTTTTCTCTTCAAAAGTATGGGCGCCTGACTCCATTGGGCTATATTCATTTGCTACCGGAACAAATGTTTTAGCAACCGGGAATTCTTCTTTTGCCGCCGGCGCAGATTCGAAGGTCTCAGGAGCTTTTGCCGTAGGTCTGGGATATAGTGTTGATTCACATGGCGAATCTTCTACAGCTTTTGGATACAAAACGGAAGCAATCGGTAATTACAGTTTGGCCATTGGGAATTCTACAATAGCTACCGGAACAGGTTCAAGTGCCTTTGGCTCAAATACCACGGCATCAGGTTCCTATACTACTTCTTTGGGTCTTAATACGATCGCTGCCTCTTACGGTAGTGTTGCGCTGGGAAGATACAATGTGGGTGGAGGAAATATGACCTCCTGGGTATCTACAGACCCTGTTTTTGAAATTGGTATTGGTACCTCGGGATCCAATAAAATGAATGCCATCAAGGTTCTGAAAAATGGTACTGTATCGTTTAAGTCATATACCTTTCCCCTGAACGATGGGAGTGCCAATCAATACATGGGCACAGATGGAAGCGGTAACCTTCAATGGCAAAATGGAATCGTAGCTACTTTTGTCCGCGTGGGTCAGCTGGTGAAAACTAATGGTTATCACGACACAGATGATTTTCTTTTTGGATCTGACAATTTGCCCCATACCGGTGTGCAAACAGACACGCTTATGATGTTCGATAAATCAAAAGGTGCATTCCGTGCAGGAGCCTATAATAATAATCATTGGGTGCCGGATTCTATTGGTCGGTTTTCAATGGCACTTGGGTATAATGCCCGAGCCTCCGGAGATTATTCTGCTGCTATAGGATTTGATGTGAAGGCGACGAAAAGCTATTCCATTGCCATAGGCAATGGGGAAGCTACCGCACAAGGCGCGATTGCTATTGGAAGTTCCGGAACCAAAGCCAATGGCATGAATTCACTTGCCCTGATGGGAGGTAATGCTCTTGGCGGCGCCTCTTTGGCCATTGGCCTGGCCTCTGAAGCAACTGGGACTGCCTCCTTTGCTTTTGGATTTAGTTCGCTTGCCTCAGGCCAAAATGCCATGGCTCTTGGTGACAACACCATGGCGGAGGCCAGAGAATCTGTAGCCTTTGGACGTTACAATATTGGTGGAGGTCATCCAACCAACTGGATAGGAACAGATCCATTGTTTGAGGTTGGAAACGGCACAAACTCCACAGCGTCAAATGCACTCACCATTCTTAAAAATGGAAATGTCGGTATCGGAACGGCTACGCCAGTAGCTCCACTCGACATCCTAAGTGATGGGAGTGCCACAACGCCGCAGCTCAAACTCACGGAATCTGTGGCCAATGATGGAGCAAGAATCATCTTTAGTAATGGAGTGGAAACCACCAATCGCTGGACCCTTTATGGCCTGGCGGATAATACACATGCCAACAGTGCCTTCAATATTTTTTATAATGGCATAGGCAATATGCTTACTGCAAATGGACTAGGCAACATCGGGATAAAATGTGATCCGGATGCGGACTTCCA
>JBBKXT010000083.1:0-5188 GCA_037969625.1 Saprospiraceae bacterium | reverse complement strand
CAACAGGAGCCTCGCTCCTGCTGAAACCGCAAGAACCGGGTACTGCGCGGATCATCACCAGGGACAGGCGTATTCTTGAAAGATTGTTTGATCAATTACTTCAACTCACCAATATCAATTCATAGACACTATGAGCATCATCAACCATCTATTTTTGTTACAGCGCGTACATGATCGCATAATGCATAAGGCAACTGGTACTCCAAAAGAATTTGCAGATCGGCTGAATATCTCTGTGAGAACCCTCTATCGGATCATGGAAGAACTCAAAGACCTGGGTGCAGAAATTGCGTATAGCACAGAGCGATCATCGTATGTATATAACAATGATGTCATGATCAATATCCATCTCAAAATAGGCCAGCTGGATAAAAATCAAATAAAGGGTGGAAATAATTTGGAATATTTTGACATACTGCCATTTTTGGCAGTGAGGGTACCTAAACTTGTATCGGATAGCTATTTAGGGTATTCTCCGAACCCTTAGATTGAGGAGGTAAAATTTTAATTTACAATATTATGTTAAAGATGGACGACTTTAAAAAGTTAACAAAATCTCAAGTACTCAATGCTCGATACATTCGTGGCGGAGAAAATAATCAACAAACTACATACACAGCTGGGGATGATTATGCTCACACATCCCTAGGACCTAATGGGGACAGTGTCGTCTTTAGTGGTCACGTTCCAAGGGGTGGCACTGCAGAAGCAGATCCATTGTAAAGACTGATTTAACGAAATTATAGCGGTAACTTGCATACAGTAGGTTATCGCTTATTTTTTTTATTCTAGGCGACCTAATAATTTACATAAAAAATGCAATATTGAAAATCTTGAGTAGGGGGATTATTTACCTCACCTTTTGTCTATCATATTTACAAATTGGTTTTGGTCAACAGATTCTTTATTACGGATCTGCTTCACGTACAGCTGCAGTTCATTATAATGGTTTCTTGTTTGGGATTTACGAGAATGTATACAAAAAGCAGCCAGAATACCCTGTGAAAGGGGCATATTCTCCAACTCATTATGCAAATTCATTCAAAGGAATTCCGACTGGGGCTGGAGCCTGTAACTACATATATATTCCAACTAAAGGCGTCCTGCTACCTGGTCACCAATATAAAGTTAGTCTTACAGTTAATCTTTCGGAAGCATATAATCAATTACCGTATTTCCAAGCACATTTTGGAGTTGCCCTGACATCAGATTTATTTGAGAATTATTTTGGACTTTGGCGGAAACACTACATACCTCTAAACATTCAAACAACTAAAGAGCCCGTTACTGTTGAGTTTGTTTTTAGACCACTTTGTACCTCAAAATATTTGGTGTTGGGTGTTTTTCAGGGCCCTGATATGGACGCCAAGGACTGCTTTGCCTGCCAATATGGATTTGAGTTATACAACCTCTCAGTTGAGATATGGAATGATCCAAAGGCGGATTTTGTATACATGTGCGATGAATTTGAAGAGGATAGAATGGAAAAGAAATTTTCGTATGGTTATGATACTGCTACAGTGTACTTTGATAGGAATTCTTCAGAGATTCAAGAAAAATATTTTCGCATTTTGGATTCTGTGCAATCCAAGCTGCAAACAAAGCAAGACTTGATTAATCTATATGCTTACACGGATATTGAAGGTAGCGACAACGACAGCCTTGGCGCAGCACGCAATGCTTCTGTGCGTGAGGCGTTGATAGCACGTGGTATAGATACGACAAGAATATTAATGGTCAATTATGGCGAAACGAAGGCATCAAGTAGAATCAAAGAGGAAGATCGAAGAGTAGAAATCATCGTAAATCAGGGTAAACTATTCCAGAAATTTTATACGGAAGCCCTGCAGGCTATTGTGCATGGAGAGTATGGGTTGGCTAATGAAAAGAAAAAAAACTGGCTCAAACTGGTGCCTCCAGAAAATGCTATCTATGGGATATTCGATTGCTGGGGAAATGGAGAAAAAGCAAGTTTATTCAAAGAAGATCTGATAAAAAGCATCAGGTCTAAGTTTTACAAAGGTAAGGATTTGAAATTCACGCTAGACTCATTGTATTGTGAAGATCAGAAAGGGCGAACATTGTCGATGTATGTTCGGATAAATAAATTGCCAGGTTCACTTGATGCCTGTAGTTATAATATAGATTCGCTTAGCGATATGAATAATCGTACTATTATTGATCAGATTTATTCTGAATATGGTTTTCCCACGGTAGCCGAAGTTGGTGAGCGAGGCAATCAGGTGCTACCTTATTTGATATTACACGTAAGAGATACGACGTTCCAAATCCTTTACTTACCCATCGTGCAAAAAGCCTGCGAAGATCAGCTTATAAGTTGGGACTATTATGCAATGCTTTATGACAAGATCAGCATTGTCAGAAACGGGCGGCAGCGGTACGGAACACAATGGCTCATTGATAAAAATGGGGTCCTCGGTGAGCTATGTCCATTTGAAGATATAGAAATGGTAGCTGAGTATCGCAGGCAAGTTGGACTAGCTCCTTTGAGTGATTATTAAATCTTCAGCGATGGTATTAATCATTACAAGCGAAAAGGATACTTCGACTAATCACATTATTGATTGGTTAATTTATTTCGGAATAAATTTTATAAGAGTTAATGGTGAAGATCAATTTAGACTATCATCATTCGAATTATCAAATGAATGCTTTGAATGTAAGCTATTAAATACGACAAGTGGTGACATTTTAGATTTAAATAAGATTTCCGCAGTTTGGTATCGAAGGGGTGATATTGCCATATTAAATGAGGGTAAACAGAAATCTGATTTTGCCGAAGTGCTATCCTTCATCCGACAGGAATATCAAATATTACATGATTACATAATGACTTACCTTGAAAGTCTGCCGAGATTGGATAGCTACTACCGAAGAAGTGTGAATAAGATAAATGTACTTTATATTGCTAGGTCTGTGGGTTTGCTGATCCCACCTACTTATTTGTTTGATGGAAAATTCCCTGAGTCACTATCTGGGAGTTATATTACCAAGTCGGTTTGCGAGGTTTTTAATTATGAAACTTCTGAGGGTTATTACTCCACTCCAACAACAATGATAGATGCTGATACTATACAGTTGCAAGAGCAATCTTATAGTCTAAGCAAAGTGCAAAAACTTGTTGAAAAAGAATGTGATGTAAGAATTTTCTATTTACGTGGCATACTCTATGGGATGGCAATTATGTCACAGAACAATGAGAAATCACAAGTTGATTTCCGTCATTATCCAAATGACCCACCAAATAGAAATTTTCCCGTACAAATACCTTTTGCTACTGTTTATAAAATAAGAAAACTCATGAGCAGTCTTAATCTTGATTCAGGTTCACTCGATTTGATTTTAGATAAGAATGGTTGCTTTTATTTCCTGGAAGTTAATCCCGTTGGGCAATTCGGTATGACCTCCGGACCATGCAACTACTATCTTGAACGTGAAATCGCGAGAGACTTGATCAAATATGAACAAATTACATCTTAAATAATAGAATGTAGAATGAGTAAAAAACTTTTTACAGAGTTCAAAAAAGAGATATCAGAGCATGATCTGCCTTTGATACTACATTTTGCTGCGCTATTTGATCCAGAGGAGGATGTTTTTAGCAAACCAGAAATGTTAATACAGTCGAATGCAATTGCAAAGCGATATAGAACTACCCGATATTTACCTGGCAATAAATTTTACAAGTCAATTTCTAGAACACTAGATGTCTGATATTCATGTCGATGACCGGCCCTATTTTATTGTACCTTCTGCATTCATTGTTGAGGGCGCTACACGAATTTTATTATGTGACACAGAAAGAAGTGAAAACTTCTTAGTTCCATTAATGTTTAAACAGTTACTTGCCAATCCCAATGGATTGACATTAAATGTAGCAAAAGTCACTTACGGCTATACTGATTTAGAATTTGATACAATCGTCGAGTTTCTCAACAAAAATGATCTCATATACTTTAGCAAAATGCGAGATTTCTATCTGCCTTTGCAGACTACTTTTGACTACCCATCCGTAATCACAAATGCAATTATCGACATTGGACATGACAGTAGATTTACACCTCTCTATGCGATGAGACTCGAGGAAATCAATTGTTTTCATTTTCAGATTCGTTATTTGAGAGTTGTAAGTATTGCTGAAATTTGTGAGTTGCTGCAAATACTAAATAACATGTTCGTAAAGTCTGTTGAATTAGCAATACCCTTTGACAACAACCTGACTGAGACAGAATTAGTTGAAGCTGTTAAAGGTTTTGCATTTTTGGATGCAATTATATGCTATGGAACTAATGATGATCATCAATTCAATGCGGGCAGCTCTAATTCAAGGATCATATATTTTACAAAGCAAATTTTGACCCTCCAATCATGTGGTATCGTTTCACCTTCTTATTTTACTTCAAGTATCATTGCATATTCAGAAAGCACAAAACATAACTCATGTTTAAATCGGAAAATATCTATTGATAGTACTGGTGATATTAGAAATTGCCCATCCATGCCAGACTCCTTTGGCAATATCAAAAACACATCACTAATTGAAGCTATACAGAAACCTGGGTTTAAAAAGTATTGGGATATTAATAAGGATAAAATTCACGTCTGCAAAGACTGCGAGTTCCGTTATATATGCACCGACTGCCGAGCCTATATAGAAGACCCTGAAGATATCCTAAGCAAACCACTGAAATGTGGTTATAATCCATATACCGGAGAGTGGTCGGAGTGGAGCACCAACCCATTGAAGCAAAAGGCTATTGAGTACTATGGCATGGAGGAGCTGGTGGCAGAACGCCAGGATAAACTAAGAGCAGAAGGAAGTGAAAAGGTATAAGAGGGGAGCACCTAAGGCAAGGTACTGTTTAAGGAGAGTCTATCAAAAAAGTATGTCATTTTAAATCCGCTGAACTTTATTCCGTTCTTACAAAGGGATATTCCCCAAATGTCTCCACCCCAATACTTTTGCTTTACTGCGTGTCTGCTCTTCATCACCGCCATAGATGAGATAGCTATGATCCGGAGATGCTCCCGATACACCTTGAAAGTAGGGTATCCCTCCGACCAACTACACCTTGTATCCCGGCAAAAGTTTGTGTAGGTCCGACAATTTTGTATCCGGTATAAGTTCCAAGGTTTCTTTGAGCCACTCGTAAGGATTAATATCATG
>JBBKXT010000082.1:0-2779 GCA_037969625.1 Saprospiraceae bacterium | reverse complement strand
CTAAGGATTTGAACAGAGGTATTTCCGTCAAATTCAAGCCCATTTCCTGACACTCCACACCCACATGTAGCATTTCCTATAATAATCCCATCTGTACCCAGACCTGTCTCCTCAGTGGCATCGCAAGCATCAAATGAGTAATACCCTACCAATCCATCGGTAGGCTGGGAGAAAAGGGTGAGACTGCTTAAAATCAGGCTCAGATTCAAGATAACTATTCGCATTTGTTTAAAACTGTCCATAAAGCCCTTAAAGTATGTTTAGCAAGCACAGTCTCCCAAATTTAACCAAATGGCTAGTGATCGACTGTTACAATGCATTCCTCGAATGCTCGGCAAATATATGCATATCGAAGTCTTTCGACCTTTATATGCAACTTAACTTTGGATTCTGGCAAAGAATCGTATATACTTCACGATATTCGCACCCTGATCATTTAAACGGGTATAAGCAATTATGGGAAAGTCAAAATCCGGGAAAGGTGCGGACGAAATGACCTTTTTTGAGCATATCGAAGAATTAAGATGGCATCTACTAAGATCTTTTGTGGCCATTTTAGTCCTTTCAGTGATTGTCTTCTTCATGAAGACCTTTGTCTTCCAATATGTTATTCTCGGTCCTACGACCAAGAATTTTATTACCTATACAGTCTTTTGCAATTATTTACCTGATTTTTGTTTCTATCCCACAAATCTGGTGATCATCACCAGAGATATACAAGAACAGTTTATCAGCCACCTGAAAGTTTCCGTCTGGCTTGGATTTATCGTAGCCTTCCCATATGTGTTTTATGAGTTTTGGCGCTTTATCAAACCTGGATTATACAAAGCCGAAATAAAGGCAGCTCGTGGAATGGTTTTCGTTTGTAGCTCCCTTTTTCTACTGGGTGTTGCCTTTGGATATTTTATTATTTCGCCAATGGCGATTACCTTTCTTTCCAGTTATAGTGTTAGTCCTGATATCGCCAATACAACTACTTTATCTGCTTTAGTGAGCTCAATGACGATGTTTACACTGCCCATTGGCCTTATTTTTGAAATGCCTGTCATTATGTATTTCCTGGCTAAAATTGGAATCGTTTCTTCTTCTATGTTGTCTACATATAGACGCCACGCGATTGTTTTTATTATCATCCTGGCAGCAATCATTACCCCCCCTGATGCGATCACTCAATTGATTATTGCATTTCCATTATATGGTCTCTACGAAATAAGCATCATCGTCACCAGGCGGATTGACAATGAAAGAAAACAGAAAGAACTGAAAGACGAGCAAGCATTAAAATCGTAGTTTATGAATCGCGTGTCATCACAATTAACCATCGTGCTCCGGATAGTGATTCCAACTGTTTGGTTTACGGCTATCGTCTCCACACTGTTGATGCTTTCTTGGGCAGTTCGTGGCAAAGCAGGCTTATTTAGCAATCCCTACATTTGGATCGGAATCATTTTGATTATAGGCACCGGATTTGCGTTTATACGTCTTTTATTATGGCGATTGTATCGTATTGACATGGATCAGGAACATCTGTATGTCACCAATTATTTCAAAACGTATAAGTATCCTTATGCCGATGTGGTCTCGATCCTGGATGTAGGAATTTTAAAAAGCCGGATCTATCGAATCACCCTTAAATCAAAAGGTTCCTTTGGCCAAAAAATTTACTTCCTGGCCAGCAAATCCTTGTGGCTCGATTTTGTCACAGAGCACCCGGAGCTATCCGATCTTTGGGTCACTGAGGAGTCCTGATCCTTTCACCCTACAATCTTCCACCTGCTTTTGGCACCATCCGAATGATCGGACAGATCATCTCCTCTAATGAAATACCTCCATGTTGAAACGTATTTCGGTAATAGGCGTTGTAGTGATTGTAATTATTCGGATATAAAAAGTACTTGTCTTCTTTCGCAAAGATGTAACTCGAACTCAAATTGGGTCTTGGCAATCCTGCTTCTTCTGGCTTTTTGATCTCCAACACATCTTTTTGATCATACTGCAGATTCTTTCCCATTTTATAACGCAGATTGGTCGTAGTGTTTCTATCACCAATTACTTTGGATGGTTGCTTTACGCGTGTGGTACCGTGATCCGTACCTACGATCAAGGTAACCCCATGATCCGCCATTTTCCTTAGCGCTGTTCGGACATGGGAGTTGACAAACCAACTATACGTTAAAGATCTGTAAGCTTTTTCATCTCCGGCCAGTTCCTTCAATACCTCCATTTCTGTACGGGCATGAGACAACATATCTATGAAATTGTATACGATGACAACCAGATCATTGTGCATCAGATCAAGTGCTTTATCCCCTAGCTCACGAGCCTGTTCGACATTTGTAATCTTCTGATAGTTCCACTTAATATCTTTTCGCACGCGTCGTTTAATTTGGCTTTCAAGCAACTCTGCTTCGTACATATTCTTACCGCCATCCTCAAAATCCTCCAACCAATATTTTGGGAAATTCTTTTTGATTTCTGAAGGCATCATCCCTGCAAAAATGGCATTTCGGCTGTATTGTGTGGAGGTCGGCAGGATGCTATAAAAATGAGATTCTTCTTCGATCTCAAACATCTCTGCAAAAATTGGTTCGAGGACTTTCCATTGATCCCAACGAAGATTGTCAAGCAGTAAAAAAACAACCGGTCTTTTATCATTTAAATGCGGTAGTACTTTCGTAGCCAATAAATCCGGCGACATCAAAGGAGCCTTTTCTTTATCCCCCATCCAGGTAAGATAATTACGCGCCACAAACTTTGAGAATTCTGCATTGGCTTCTGC
>JBBKXT010000081.1:0-7998 GCA_037969625.1 Saprospiraceae bacterium | reverse complement strand
CGTCTATATTTTGCTGTTCGCTTTTTTAAAGGAACAAACGCTTCCATGCCCATGGATATCAACTTGTCTCTGACAAACTTTTCACATTTTGTTTTCGTCTTCAACACATGCCATTGCTTTGCTTCATTTGATGGAAGCAAAAAACCCTGGCGAAATACATTCCCCTCTTGTATGGCTGTTTGATCTAGTTGTCCCTGGTCCATAGCAATAAAGGTTGAGTGGTGTATTGAGTCCAATCTATGCCGGGAAACTCCTCGTTACGGTAGATGATATATCTAATTTTTCTTTTAATCAATGGTTCGGCCTTTCGAATCAGATTGACGAGATAGTTTTCGTCCAAATCACCAATCATCAGCAGATCAATGACGGGGCTGTCCAATCCATCTGAAAGCTTTCCAATGAGGTAGACTTTTTGAATCTCTCCTAACCGCTCAATGACGGTGTCAACAATCGTATCAAATCCAATGTATTTGATCAGGATATTGTGAATCTCATTATAGAGCGGGTGTTCTGTATTGGCTTGGAAGTATTTCTTGTTGCCTTCCGTACAAGTTTTGAGCATACCGGCTTCTTCAAAGCGATTGAGTTCCTGTCGTATGCCATTTGTAGAATCGCCAAACTCGGATTCAAGACCTCGGAGGTAAGATCTGGAGCTACTGTTTAGAAAAAACTTCAGTAAAAGCTTAATCCGTGTTTTGGAGGAAATTAGAGTTTCAATCATTGTACATTACGACTTATTGAGTAGTAAAAGTACTCGTTTTTGGCATAATGGTCAGCCATTACCCCTATTTCCAATGCCCAAACTTCAGACAATCCCACTGTCATTGCTCTAATATCATTATTAATTATAATGTGTGGCAAAGAATGTGCCTAATTGGCAAATATCAGTGTAGGTTGGCCAACATTCTATCATATTTGGGTAAAGGGGCAAAAGGAAGTCTTGCGCCGGACAGGAGATGTCGCGCGTTCAGAGGAAGACTTAAGAAGCTGATTTATTTCTTTATAAGACTATCCCAGTCAAATTGCCGGTAAGACTCAATCGCCATCACGGCAGCGAGGCTAAATAAGAAAGCGGCCATCGTGCAAGCCAGCACAAGAATGGATCGGCGTGGCCGACTTTTCATATTAGGAACCTCCGCAGATTCAATCATATGGATCGTAGGTACATCTATTTCAATCGCTGCATTGTAGAGCTTTAGCTTCTCCAGGTCATAGCCAATCTGCTCATAGGATCGGTGATATCTTGATTCCAATAGCTCAACTTTTCCCTTTGCTCTATTGAAGTTTTTCAAACTATAATTTGACTCCGGATCATCCCCATTCAAAATAGCAAGCTCCCGATCATAACCAATAATACGGGCTTCAATGACTGCAATACTATCCCTCAGCTTTGAATTATTACTCTTTCGCAAGGACTCAAGTGATGCCTTCTCACGTTCTACTGAATTAGTGACTTCAGTCACACGCGTAGCCAAAATTTCTGTTTGCCCGGAAGGGAAATAGATCCCCGACTTTTCCCTGTAATGTATTAGGGTATCCAGATTATCCTGCATTAGCTTTTCCTTGTTGCTAATCGATTTCTTATAAGAAGATGAAAGCGCAATCTGGCTGTTTTTAATAATTGACCTAACCTCCTGGTCGATGAGTGTGGTAGCTGCGTTGGCCATTGCTGCAGCACGCACCGGATCCCTGTCCTCGACAGAAAGTTCGAGCGCATCCTGCTTGGTCAATAGTATTTTAAAATTTTCCCGAAAAGCCTTTCTCATCTTGTAAGTAGCTTTAGCCGTGCCGGGTTTTATTTGATATACGGTCCACAAATCAAAAGAATCAATCAAAAAATCAACTACCAAATGAGAATTTCCAACCGTCAATATCCGGTCGATATCTTCTCCACTACCATAATAGTACATCTCTGAATTACCGCCCCCAAAGACCTTCTCTGGCTTGAAGAGATCCTGACTGGCGGCATAAAAGACCGTTTTGCCCTGGTAATAGTTGTGCAGTAACAAGGACAAGAGCGCACTCACCACAAATGCACCAATGGTCACCCACATGATACGACGTCTCCATGGATATAAAGTCCCGAGTATTGGTAGCAAACTATCCTTGTCCATATAGATGTGCCGGCCTTTTTAGCTAACCGGGGTGTAAAAGTAAAAAGAAATAAGGATGAGGCCTTTAGGTTTATCACCGATAACTTAATACCACTTGTGGTGCTTATTCCTGTTTCATCGACTCATCCGGCATATCTTTTGGAATTCCCGGCTTATCGATAAAGATCGAATAAAAAATAGAGGATGATATACAAACCAATATAACCCCAAGCGATATCAGTACCATGGTCTGTTTGTCAATCCACTGAGCAAGCCAATCATCCAACAACATTTTTATGCCAATAAAGACCAAAACTACCGCAATACCCTGAGGGAGATAATCAAATTTAGATACCGCTCCTCGCAGTAGAAAAAACAAAGATCTCAGACCCAATACCGCAAAAATATTAGAGGTATAGATGACCAATTTATTTCTGGAAATCCCCATCACCGCAGGTATAGAATCCATCGCAAATACCAGGTCAATCGCCGCCAGCATCAATACGACAACAGCCAGGGATGTGTACATACGTTTTCCATTTTCTCTGACGAAAAACTTTCCTTCTCCATCATGATTCGTGACAGGTAATATCCTCTTGATAAACCTGTATATACTGGTATTATGGGGGTCAACCTCCTCATTCTCGGTCGTCACAAACATCTTATACCCTGTGTAGATCAGAAACACACCAAAGAGATATAGTATCCAATGAAATTGCTCCACCAATGCCACGCCGACGGTGATGAAAACAACTCGAAAAACAATGGCCATGAGAATGCCAATCAACAATACACGTGGGATGTGTTTTGCCTTGACCGAAAAAGAGGAAAAGATGAGTATAAAAACAAAAATATTGTCAATGCTCAGACTCCACTCCATCAGATAAGCACTGATATACTCGAAAGCCAGCACCTGCCCTTCCTCGATCCACATGAATATAAAAAAACTAAGGGCCAGACCTACCCAGAAAAAGGTTTGATACAACGCTTGCCGAATCGTAATGGTCTTGTTCTTTTTACTCATTAACCCTAGATCAAAAATCAAGGCCAAGATTAATACTGCGCCAAAAACGGTATAGGTGATCTGATCAGGTGTCATTCAGTTAATTTAAGATCACAAAGATATCTAAGCAAAAGCACAAGATTTTTACAGAAAAATAGAGTTCCTGAATAAAATCTTAAAATTATCATTAACAATAACACCCCTGTCATTGGGTGAATTAGGTTTATATAGCTGATTATCAATATAATATATAACCACTTTTCTCTCTTTATGGCTTTCCTTGCCAATTTATCAACCGGTACACTTGACAAGATGTATATTTTACCCCTATTTTGTTCCTTGGAGTATAAAATCGGGAGACTAGCCTGGGGAATTATTTAATGGCTGGATTCGTTTCAACGTAAAGATACTTGGCAAAAATATGGGGCAAACCGGCAGTTACAACCTTCTAATCCAAAAACTGGATGCATTTACAAGACGATATTATCTGAATAAACTGATTCGTGGCAGCTTAATCACTTTTGGTGGTCTGCTCGCGGTTTTTTTAGTATATAATCTACTTGAACATCAGTTCTACTTTGGTGGTGGAACAAGATTGATGTTGTTGTTGTCCTTCATCGGAATGGCGGTCGCCAGCATGGGTTATTTAGTATTCTATCCTTTAGCACAGTATTACCGTCTTGGCGACGTGATCTCTCACGATCAAGCCGCTTCCATCATAGGCAATCACTTTGGGCATGTCCAGGACAAACTACTCAACGTCCTCCAACTGAAACGACAGGCGGATCTCAATGGAGAAAGTACCGAACTCCTGATGGCCGGTATTGATCAAAAAACAAAGGAAATTGAAATCGTACCGTTCAAGAAAGCAGTGGATCTATCTAAAAACAAGAAATATCTGCGCTATGCCCTTCCTCCTCTATTGATTTTACTTGTTTTTCTGGTTGCAGCTCCAAGCATTATTCGTGATAGCACGTCCCGTCTTATACATACCAATCAAGTGTATGAGCGAGAAGCGCCTTTTCGGTTTATTGTCGATCCCGAACAATCCCTTTCCGTCGTACAGTATGAGGACTATCCACTTCAAGTGACCACAGAAGGATCCATGATGCCCGCTGAAGTGTACATTGAGATAGACAATTATTCTTACCGCATGCGCAAGGATGACGCGGGTACTTTTTCTTATAATTTTAAAAACGTACTTGAAGACACGCCTTTTAAAATCTATTCAGGACCGGTACAATCAAATGATCTCAACCTAAGCGTTATTAAAAAACCGGGTATTCTCTCTTTCGATATTGAATTGGATTTTCCGGCCTATACCGGTCGACAAGATGAAGAATTGAGGAATATAGGTGACCTCATCGTACCGGAAGGAACAAGACTTACCTGGGATATTCAGGCAGCCCAAACAGAAGCCGTTGATTTTCTTTTTGAAGGATCTGAATCTGTTGTCGAAGCAGAGCGAAGAAGCGAAGAGCGATTTATCATAAAAGATAAAGCAATAAAAAATGGACGTTATACCCTCTATTTGAATAATAGCCTTTTACCAAATCCGGATAGCGTACAGTACAGCATTCGCGTTGTTCAGGATCGCTTTCCAGGTATCCGCGTAGAATCTTTTACCGATAGCTTAGAAAAGGATATCGTGTATTTCGCCGGCAATGTAGATGATGATTATGGCATACGATCCCTTACTTTTCAATATGAATTGTTAGATGAAAAAGGTACGGTTAAAGAAGTAAAATCCAATGCGCTTAAAGTACCTCACCCCACACAATATTCTTACACCCACAGCTTCGATCTCAACGCCCTGAGCCTTCAGCCCGGTGATCAGGTACAATACTATTTTGAAGTACATGACAATGATGGTATCCATGGCAGCAAAGCCAGCCGCACACCCGTCATGTCGTTTCGCAAACCCACCGCGAAGGAGTTTGACGAAAAAGAAAATGAAAACAATGCCAGTATCCAACTGAATCTTGAAAAGTCACTGCAGGAAACTCAAGAGTTGCAGAAAGACATGAAGAAGCTGAAGGAAAAGCTCATGCAAGAAAAGAAAGTGGAATGGCAAGATAAAAAAGAACTTGAAAAATTAATTGATCGGCATAAATCCATGCAAAGTCAAATGCAGGAAGCTATTGATAAGTTTAAAGAAAATCTGCAAAATCAGGAAGAACACAGCAAACCTTCAGAAGAGCTTTTAGAAAAGCAAGAGAAAGTCGAAAAGCTGATGGAGGAATTGATGAGCGAGGAAATGAAAGAGCTCTTGAAAAAAATGGAAGAGCTGATGAAGGAGTTGGAAAAAGACGGGGCGATGGATATGATGGAAGAGATGGAATCTAGTGATGAACAACTTGAAATGGAACTGGATCGAATGCTCGAAATGTTTAAACAACTCGAGGTGGAAGTAGAGACAGAACAGGCGATTGAAAAATTAGAAAAACTAGCCGAGAAAGAAGAGGCACTGAGTAAAGATTCTGAAGAGCAAAAGAAATCAAACGAGGCGTTAGAAAAAGAACAGGAAGAACTCAACAAAGAGTTTGATGAATTGCAGAAGGACATGGAAGAACTGCAAAAGAAAAACGAAGCGCTTGAGCGCCCAAAAGACATGGATGGAGCTCAGGAGCAAATGGAGAAAATTGATCAGGACATGGAAAAGAGCCAGGATCAATTGCAAAAAAATGAACCCAAGAAAGCTTCTGAGTCTCAAAAGAATGCAGCACAACGCATGAAAGACATGGCGCAACAATTGAATGCACAAATGCAGGCCGGAGATCAGGAGCAAATGGAAGAAGACATGGCTATGCTTCGACAATTGCTCGAAAACCTCGTGACATTATCTTTTGATCAGGAATATTTGATAAGTGATTTTGCCGCGACCAAAACCACAACGCCCCGTTATGTAAGCCTAGTGCAAGAACAATTTAAAATCAAAGAAGATTTTCGGGTGGTAGAAGACACCCTCCATGCCCTTAGTAAGCGTGTCACACAAATAGAAAGTTTCGTGCACGAAAAAGTTTCAGATATTAAAGTCAACTTAGACAGAAGCCTGGAAAGGCTCGAAGAACGCAATTTGGAAGTTTCGAGCGATCATCAGCAGCGCACAATGACCTACCTGAACGATTTGGCACTAATGTTGAGTGAGGTAATGAATCAAATGCAGCAGCAAATGGCCAACAGTATGCCCGGAAGCCAGATGTGTAGCAAACCCGGTGGGAAAAGCTCAGGGAAAAGTGGTAAGGTTCCAATGGATAAAATCACTCAAGGGCAACAAGAATTAAATCAAGAGATGAAAAAGCTTTCTGAGCAAATGAAGGACGGCAAAGGAGAAAAGGGAAAGATGAGCAAAGAATTTGCCGAAATGGCGGCCAAACAAGCCGCGTTGCGAAAAGCACTGAAAGAATTGGGCGATGAAAAGAAAGAACAAGGAAAAGGATTGCCGGAATTGGACAATATAACAGAGGAAATGAATCAAATTGAAATCGATTTGGTCAACAAGCGATTAGATAATGAAACGTTGAACCGGCAAAAAGATATTGTGACGCGATTGCTGGAAGCAGAGAAATCTGATCGACAACGCGATCAAGATGAAAAACGCCAGGCAGAGTCCGCCAGAGAACAAAAACGCTCTATGCCACCAGCCTTGGAACAATACATTCGTCAACGTGAAGCAGAAATTGAACAATACAAATCCGTTTCGCCTGACTTGAAACCTTATTACAAGTTGTTGGTTGAAGAGTATTATCAATCATTGAAAAATTCTAATTAACACAGCTATCAGTATTTCATCCGACATATTAAAATTACCTTCTCATCCGAGATGTATCTGCGAAGTAGAAGACTTTGTCAGAGGGCTTGTGGTGCGCCTTAATATTGACGAAAACCTGTATCCCAATATTCTGATCAGTTTGACTGAAGCGGTTAATAACGCCATGATCCATGGCAATAAGTTAGATGAACGGAAGGCCGTGCTCGTCACTTGCAAGGAAAAAAAACGCCATATTCAGTTTATCATTTCAGATGAAGGAAATGGTTTTGATCCTTTTAAGGTCCCTGACCCAACCAGTGCAGAACGGATTGCCACAGAAGGAGGCCGCGGTGTATTTTTAATGCGTAGTCTTACCGATGAAATTCATTTTGTTGATCAAGGCCGTACGGTAAAATTAACTTGGAAAATATAGATCCTATCTGGCCCGAAACCGGTGATGACCCACCCGGAGTCTTTTTCTCTTCTCATGAAGTATCTTTTAATCTGGCGAATGAGTCAAAAATCATTCAATGGATTTTCCAATCAATAGAAGCCGAAGATTTTACATTAGAAAGACTCGATGTAGTTTTTTGTTCCGATGATTATTTACTCGACATCAACAAAGAACATCTTGATCATGATTATTATACAGACATCATCACCTTCCCTCTCCAAACAAACCCTATTGTTGCAGAATTGTACATCAGCATTGATCGTGTAAAAGAAAATGCTGCTCAATTAACGAGTCCATTCCAGGATGAACTTCACCGCGTGATCATTCACGGTGTACTACACTTATGTGGGTATGATGATCATGCAGAAGAGGATATACAATTGATCCGTGTAAAAGAAGAAGCCTGTCTAAAGGCGCTTGATCAGCTGTAGGTTTCCTTTCCATCCCGAATCACAGGGGCTTATCCTTGCATTCATCCTTCGCAGGTGTCATCATACCTTTGCAAAAATAAACCTGTTCGTCAGTCCTTCCAATACCTTCTTATCTTTAGGCGGCAGGGAGCTATAATAACTTTACGGTTGCTGGAATACTATTTATTCATATACGATGTTTTCATATATCCAATGAATGTGAATAAAAAAACGGGTGTATTCAAATAATCGATTCCATGCAAAGGCAGCATAAATTATATATGCTG
>JBBKXT010000080.1:0-4200 GCA_037969625.1 Saprospiraceae bacterium | reverse complement strand
GTTCTGGGTGGGGTCAGTATGCCGGAATGGGGGGTCAGCATGCGCCGGAATAAGGGGTCAGTATGGGCCGGAATAAACAAATCCGCGAGGATTTTCGTAAGTAGGCAAGAACCAGCCATTAAATATATAAGGTGTTACCTGCTGGCTTTATTCCGATTTCTTTGTAAACTCTTTTAAATTTAGATTTTGATTCAGTCCGTCAAATTTTCCTTAACTATTACTGATTTCGTCGAAGCAGAGTTTTTTCTTAATTCAGCTATTTTTAAATATTCTTCAGAGGTTATAAATTTTTGAAGTTCTTCCATTGATTTCCATTCCACAATTATTAATCTGTTCGGATTCCAATTTCCTTCGCCAGGAATAACTTTTTTGTCAGGGTCTTTGTCAAATGCCATTCCTCCAGAACGAACTAAATATTTTCCACCATATTTTTTTAATATTGGTTCCACTTTTATTCTGTATTGTTCATACATAATCGTGTCATTTACAGTAATGTCAAGTACAACAAATATTTTCGGCGATAAAGTTTCTTTAGTTTCCTCTGTTTGTGCTTGGATAGATATTGTACATAAAAACATAATGGTTATCAGGTTAGTTATTTTGCTTTTCATATTATTTTTTTAATTGGGCGTTGTTTTTCAGTTTGCATCTAACGTTAAGGCTAAAATGCGATTCAATGCAGATTAGCTATTGTTATGTGTTGGCTTTATTTTAATTAATCTTTTGGCTACTTTAAATTCAATACGCGCAAGAGTAACAATAATCAAAATTTCAAATAGTAAATATGACCATCCAAAAATTGTTATTGTTCCAAAATGATAAAAAGCAAAAACAACTGATATGCAACAATATATCAAATTTATAATTGCAATTCCCATCATGAATTGGCCTAAATCGTCATTGGTTTTTCTGCTACAGTAAAAGTCATAAATAGCAAAAATAACTGTCATGGTTGCAAGGAAATATAAGGTCTTAGAGGGTATGCCGAAGATGCTTTCTAATTTGACCATAACATATCCTAATAAAAAAGCCGATAGGAGAGCACCTAATCCATCAATAAGGATAAGTTTTTTCGGATGAGATATAAACTTTTCTAACATTGTTTAGTCTGTTCACAGTTTGTTTTAAATTCCTTGCACATAACGTTCCGGTCTACCCGACGGCAGTCCCGATAACTATCGGGATGCCGAAAGTCTGTCTTTGACCTTGCTCCGTCGCTGATTCCGGTCGATCGGAAATGACGCAAAAGACCGAAGCTAGCCAAGGCTTGCGGTAAGCCAAGCGATCCCGATGTATCGGGAGATGCCAGGAAGTTTTTCTTTAAAGTTAAGTTTTTCCTTTGATTGCCATAGCTTTAGCGGAGGCAATTTTCTACGTTTAAGACCCTGCTGGTGAGGTAGCTTTTGTTAGTAACAGAGTTTAGCAGTAATTCCATTCACTGATAGTTACGGAATTGTTTGTCCAAGTTATTTGCATTCCCCAATTTGTATTGTTTTCGATCACGTAACTGACACTTCCATTTTCCTTGCTTCCTATTTTCTCATTTACACAGCCATTGCCATCTCTTGAGAAATATTTCATTCTACTTTCTATTAGTTTACGAGCAAGTAACATGGCTTCTTCCAAACTCATATCTGGAAATGTATAAGTCCAACTACTTGAATTTGTCATATTTCCAACAACACTAATCCCATCTTTGAAATAAATATATTTTGTTGTTCTGTCACCAATGGTGTCATAGGTTTCGTATTCGTGAATTAGGCTTGCATTTTGTTGAATACAATTCAGTATTGATTTATCCTTTCCCGGTTTATATCGAGAGATGTGTGCACTAAAAACAAAACCGACTACATTGTTGTATTTAACTTTAGCCCAATGTCCTTCCTGAAGGTAGTTGATGCATTTAAATAATGAACCGTTGACCAACGTGTCTTTAGTTGAGGCTTTGTAAAATTGAATATACTTTGTGCGACCGTCTCTTTTAATATAAACCATAGCCTCCCCAAAAGGTATGCTTCCTATTATCGAAGAATTGATGTCATTGGAGGCACGCAAATTCAATCCCCCATCAGCCCAGGAGTAAAGCGTATCTCTGTTGATAAGATTTGAACTCGAGAAGTTTGAAGAGTATATGAGAGTAGATTGTAACATGATACACAGGATCGAAATTGAACTCCGTATATTCATCATGGTTGGTTAAATGGTTATTAGAAGAATTATTTACTTATTTGCTACTAATGGATGATGATATCGATCGTCTCTCTGAGGTACGAAGTTATATGATCTGATATCTAGTGTTATGCACTTTATTTAATTTTCATGAATTTTATTAATTGATTCTCAATTCTAATAAAGTATATGTTTGATTCCAATTTTGAGATGTCAATAATTTGGTTTCCTGAACCAATAAATCCAGAAAGCAATGTTTCTCCTAAAACTGAGATGATATCGTATTCTATTACTTCTTCTGTTTTGAATTTAAGTTTTATTTGATTTATTGCTGGATTAGGATAAACAATTATTTCGCTTTCATCTTGAATTTGTTCATTTGTAGAAGTGGACTTAAAATATTTTTTGAATATCCATGCCATACTGGTTGAAGTCTCGCCATTAGGATCAAAACCACCAAAATATAATGCATTTTCATTCTCAAATGGAGACTTCACATAACACCTATTTGCTACTAAAGCCATTTCATTTATTGCTATAACTCCATTAATTTCTTCTAATGAATACTGCATATTTGCATCCCTTATGGCGAACAATGCTCCTTTATAATAATCATTCCATGTTGGATATTTTCCCCCTATTATTTTTGCTTCAAATCCTACCAAATGAACAGTTTCAGAAGTTAACGGGTCAACATACTCGTAAAATTCATTATACGCACCAAGGAGATATTTGACATTTGTTTCAGGCAAATAGCTTTCAACCAGGGATGAGAATTTAGATTCAAAAAAACGGTTAAAACCTCCAGTTCCGTTTGGTTCAAGACGATAAACTATTCCTTGTGATTGTCCATCAGGACACCACATTAGAAGTAGCGCTTCATTAGTGCTATTTGGGTTTGCAATCGTTGTTAATCCACGAATCCCACCAACTGCTGAATTGATGTTGGTACTAAGGTCACTAAAGTCGTGAGCTATTGTATATGAGGGAGAAGATCCGTCAATGCGTTTGTATATCTCATTTCCAGATGAAAAATAGAATGTGTTGTTGGATACACTTAATCCCAGAGGACGAATGCTTAAAGGTCCAATTTCAGGTGTTGGATTCCAATCTATCTTTCCAAGAGTTGAGGTGTTGTATTTGCCCGTAATGATTCCTTTGGTTCCGACAGAAATATAAATATTTTCTAAGCCTGTTATTTGATCAGTATATACTTGAATATCTCGAATTGAGTAATTTTCACCAGCAGGCAACCCTCCTTGTAAAATTATAGTTTCATCCCAAGACCCGCTGCTATCATTTCTTGTGAAGCTACTTGCCGTCACTTTACTTGTTATGAAATTGGGGGAATATGCTGCTGCCAATAACAATGTATCGGGTTCGAGCAAAGGATTCCCGGACGCATCTTTAGTGAATATCACCTGTTTTAATATTTCAGGTCTTAGATAGCTTGATCCAAGAGATAAATCTTCTTGCCATTCTCCATTTGATTTATCTAACCGAATAATTTGTCCCCATCCAATGGAAAAATCTGTACCACCATACCAAATATTATTTTCATCTTCCCAATAACCAACTGAAGCAAATAGTTTGCCTTTATGACCAATTAGTTGTAACACTTCAGATCCACCTAAAAATGTACTATTTGAATCAAAATTTCCAGCGGTAAAAGATTTGCTCCATATTTGTGCGTTTAAAGTATTATTTAGTGCATAAAATGAGATTGTAACGAAGGTCAGTATTGTAAAATTTATTTTCATTTCAGTTTTTATTGTGTATACCGTTCCGGTATATGCGTCTGTACGAAGCATAGCGAGGATGACGACCGATACTTTGTTTTGTGGGGTATTTTTATTTCAATAATCTGGATTTTAAATCCATTCGTTCATGCAATACTCTTTCAATTTCAATGATGTTAGGTTCTAGTTTGCGAAAGAATACTAGGTGCTTGTGAATTTTCTCACTTCTTAAACCTTGAACCAAAGCGGAATAATCTTTCCCTTTTGATGGATTCTTTGCCAAGTCTGCACA
>JBBKXT010000079.1:0-4297 GCA_037969625.1 Saprospiraceae bacterium | reverse complement strand
TGTTGCATGGGCGTGGAAGAAAAGTGGACGGTTGTAGTGGTTAAAAACGATTTGCCGGGCATAAGTATTTTAAACGCCACGGCGTACGCACTAACGAAGGGGGAAAGGTAATGGTTTTGCGGCGAAGAATGTTGAAGGGTTAAAGTTTAAGGAGGAAGAATTAATGTTTAATATAAAGAGTGTAATGTGTAAAAGCTATGGAATGAGCTGGATTAAGTCTCGCATCTCTGCTTTAAAAAAAGTTTCCCGCTCCGCTCGATCGGGACAGCAGAAAATGATTGCAGAAAGCGCAGATTATCGCAGAATCAATTTTCCTAAACCTTCTTTGCTCACGCTCCGTCGCTGTTTACGAACCATCGGATGTCGGCGGTGAATACTCTATTCCCAAAAGCCCTGCGTCTCAAGTCTACAGATGAAGGACTGCGCCTTCACTGTGGGTCTTAGGTCTCAGGTCTCATATTCTCACTTCTTCATCACCCCCTCATGGTTAATTCCGGCCACAAAAGAGATCGCTTCAAGACCGTTGTTGGTATATACTTTTTGCATAGCCTCTGAAATGTCTTGAGCCTGGAGTTTTTCCTGACAAAGTGCAAAGATAGCCGGTCCGGCGCCACTCATGCTGCAACCCAGGGCACCTCGTTCGAGAGCTGTTTTTTGAACAGCGCTGAAGTGGGGTATCTGGTGACTACGCTGTGGTTCTATGACCAGATCTTGCATAGAGCGTCGGATCAGATCTAGATCACTGTTTTGCATCCCCATAACAAATGCTCCGAGGTTGGCGCTTTGTTTAACCATCAGTGGGAGAGGGACCTCAGGATTTAAAAGCATTCTTGCCGCCTTTGTGTGTATGGGTACATGCGGCAGGAGAATCGCCATAACCAACCCAGGGGGCATGTAGATTCTGTGGAAGTCATAGGTTTCGATATCACGAATAAAAACCAATCCGCCAATCATTGATGCGACTACGTTATCACCAACCGGCGTACCGCTCGCGATGAGTTCTCCTTGTATAGCGAAAGGAATGAGGGCTCGCTTTTCAAGCGGGCAGTCCAACAATTCATTAACGAGATAAGCAGCTGCGGTTGCACTGGAAGCGCTACTCCCAAGTCCACTTCCGGCAGGAATATTTTTATTGATTTTCAATTCAAGTCCACGACCATCTTCACCGAGGTGTTTAAGGAGTGCGGTGGCTGTCACGCTTGCAATATTTTTATCGGCCTCTCTGGGAATATCTTTTTTATAACCCTTTATTTCTACAATGTGTACACCTGGTTGATCGACCCATCTGCCTATAATTTCATCGCCGGGATAATCGAGGGCGATGCCCAGTGTATCAAATCCGCAGGCGAGATTAGAAACGGATGCGGGGGCGATGACTTTCAGTCCGGTGTTCATGGAAGGGAAAAGTGAAAAGTGAAAAAAGAAAATAAAAAGCGATGTGCGTAGTTAAAATATTTAAAATAGGGGTCTTACAAAAGTAATCACTTAACCACTAAGCAAGATGATGATTTGCTGCTGGACTGGTCTCTTCACCAACTACGGCCGCCTATCTACGGCCTGTACAGCATTTGTCTTACACGACTCTTCCTGGTTTCTTCACAGCCACATCATTGGCGGGTACTTTCCCGAAATACTGAAGAGAATAGGCCTTTGTGAATTCAGCACCAAAAAAGAAAATCATGGAGGAATAGGAGGTCCAAAGCATAATTAAAATGACCGAACCTGCTGTGCCATATCCGGATCCCGGTTCGGCTGTGCCAAAATAAAGACCTAATAAATATTTACCAAGCATAAATAAAAGCGTTGTAATAAAAGCACCCACCCAGACATATTTCCACTTAATTTCAGCATCGGGCAAAATCTGAAACATAGCGGCAAAGAGAACCGTTATAAAAGCCAGGGTAAGTATAAAGTTGGATATTTTAAAAAGCCATATCATGGTGATGCTCCAGTTTTTCATAATCCAATCCCCTGTGGCTGCCAGAAAAGAAGAAAGGACGAGTGAAATAAGTAAAAGGAAAGCAATTGTTAAAATCAACCCGAAAGAAAACAGACGAAGCTTAAGCATTTGCAAAATACCTGATTTTTTAACTTTGGCCTCTACCTCCCATATGATGTTTAATGATTTTTGTAACTGAACAAAGACACCAGTTGCTCCTAGTAGAATCGTAATCACACCAATGATCGATGCCAGCAAGGAATCTTTGCTTTTCATAGAAAAAATAATCATTTGCTGAATTTGATCCGCTGTATCCACCCCGATCACACTACTAATCGTACTATGTATATGGTTTGTGACCAACTCGTGTCCAAAGAAATAACCTGCAAGCGTTACGACCAGAACCAATAAACCAGGGAGCGAAAAAATAGCAGAATAGGCAATGACCGAACTTTCTTTAAACGGGTCTTTTGACCACCATTTAACAAATGCTGTTTTTAATACAGCTGGTGTTTTGCCTAATTTAAAGTAATCCATATAGTAAATTTTAATAGAAGAATTGTTGTCGGACTACTCTTTCTCTTTTTCGTTTTTAGAACCCGGTCCTCCAAAAACTTTCTTAAAGATGCCTCCTTTATTTCCTTTTTCAGGATCAACTTCCTGCACTAATCCTATCGTCACCTGATGATCCAGAGAAGGATAAATCGCTTGAATAAATCCGTTGCTCAAAGCCGCTACGACCGCATACCAAATACCAACTCTTTGATCGCCATAGTTTCCAACAATCGGTACCTTTGTCCCTATAGTATCTGTTTTTGGATTTTCCAAAATATCGCCCCCAATACCAATCAAGGCTTCCCACAATTTACGCAACAAACTATCCTTTCGATCTTCCGGACCCACTACATCCAGATCTGAAATCACAGGTTTAACATACCCGATATACTTCCGATCTTGAGCAGCGATCTCCATGTATAAATCCAAACTTCCTTTATTGACATCAAAGTCACCATACGCCTTGAAAAACGTATTCATGTTGACCAATTGGGCTTCATTGATTTCAATATTCATATCATATGTAGGATCTTGAGCAAGTGCATTTATACGCATATTGAATGTCAAGGCGCCACCATAAACGTCGGCGGTAGCGGAGACTTTTGCAGGCAATAAAGTTGTGTCTTCTACATTGGAGAGATTGTTGGCCAATATGTGTGCTTTGTCCAGATAAATCTCCACAGGAGGAGTGGAATACGGATCGACATATTGAATTTTTCCATTAATGATTTCAAACCGATTGACTTTCAAAGGGGTAAACGTCTTGAGCATCAACCGAAAATCATTTGAGTCATTTTCAAGTTGTTCGGGTTCGGATGCATTGTTTGTAAAACTTAGGAGCGCTGTATGGCATTCAAGCTCACTCACGATTTGTCCTTTGAACAAGGATTTCCATTCAATCGAAATGTCTATGTCATCTGCAGCAAAAAAAGGTATTTCTTTATTCGAGGCCGTATCTACTACATTGACGTAGATATCCCTGACGGTATAGGCACCCCTATAAAGTGAAATATCCAGATCCTCTACGTGCCCAAAATAACCATCGATCTTTGCCAAACGGTTGTTGATAAAATTCAATGCGATATAGGGTAAGACTATACGGAAGGCCACGAGTAAAACAAGAATCGCCAGACCAATACGAAGCGCTTTTTTTCGTTTTGATGTCTTGTGGGAAGGCGTAGATTGTTGTTGGACTGAACTCATAATTGACAAAATAAGTGTTTTCTTAATAGTACAATAATAAATATTTAAACGCTCACTGAGCAACCGTCTCGTTGACTCGACAAGCAAAAAAAGGGAGGGATTAAGCTATTTCTGTTTTCTCAATTCTGAAGAGTTCCTGAAGAGAATATAACCAAATGAAATCTACCTAACGGGTTGTTTTTTCGAAAAAGCAATTAGAGAACACCAAAATCGCTGATTTGTAATGGGTGACAACCTTTCCTTGCCGATACCCGAGAGCTTTTATAGAAATATTTTACCATCTTAGCTGTTCACAAATCACCTCAAACAAATGGAAAGAGTATTAGATGCATGGTATAGTCCGTCCCTGAACAAGAACATGGAAATTGCCATGTATGGTCATTTTGGAAAAGCATTATTGCTCATTCCCACAGCGGCAGCGGATTATCTAGAATATGAGCGATTTCTTCTTCTTGATGTCATCAAGCCCTATATTGATTCTGGAAAATTTAAAGTTTTTTCCATCAACAGCATTAACTCAGAGAGCTGGCTAAATAGTAAAATGCATCCGCGTCACAAGGCGATTCGTCATATGCAGTTTAACAAATACATTACGGATGA
>JBBKXT010000078.1:0-37183 GCA_037969625.1 Saprospiraceae bacterium | reverse complement strand
CACTCCACCTTCGCAAAAACCAATCGTTTCAGTAAAGGAGCTGTTATTAACCGGGAGTATGAAATCATCTTATTGCGCAATTACGTTCCATCAAATATAGTTGACAAATCTTCTTCTCTCAGCGGTAACTTTTATGATGGTAAAGAGTTTGAAAATACTTTAATCCGCTAACAGTTACAGATAAACATCCCAACAAGTAGAAATATAAGTGTACATAAACAATTTCACAAAAAAAATAAATTATGAAACAATCACACAAAATATTTATCCAATTATTATCCTTTTCTCTGCTCTCGATGTTTTTTATCGTTTCCTGTAATAGTAAACCTGATGATAAACAAATACAGGAAAATGTTACTAAACACTTGCAGGATAATAAAAATTATGCAGGTGTTAATTCCACGGTAAATGAAGGCGTAGTTACACTAAGCGGTATGTGTGAAGGCAATGACTGTGTTACTGCCATAGAAAAAGATATTGCAAGTATAAATGGCGTTACGAAAGTCGAAAATAATATCTCCAAAGATAATTCTACCGATTTGACGATGAGAACTTCGATTCAATCTATTCTTTTCAAATATCCCGGAGTGCAGGCGAATGTTACTTCTGGTGTTATAGTGCTTAGAGGAACAATTGATCGTGATAATCTTCAGTCTTTAATGAGTGACCTGACAAAACTGAACCCTGAAAAAATAGACAATCAGCTTTCCGTAAAATAAATATTACTGTTTAGGTAGTTGACAAATATATTTGACTACTTTTTAATTCTGCTTTTAGCGGTTACACATACGTCTATCGTTTAGAACTAAACCAATACTGGTTTAATATTATAAGTATTGGGTAGAAAGCACAACAAGCGTATTTGTACAGCAACTGTAGAAGCCAATCAGGCGATGAAGCGGGAACTCTACCCCGCTACTTGAAAGAATGAATTAGTTAATCTTTAAAAATAATAATGATGACAGATACAAACAAAAATCTTTATAGTCTGGACGAATTATCAGATTACAAAGTGGCCGAAAATTATAGCGATGTACGGGGTTGGGATGTGAAAGACGCAAATAACCGCACCATTGGGAAAGTGGATCATTTGCTAGTCAATAAAACTGCTGAACGTGTGGTGTACCTTGATGTTGAAGTGGATGAAACCTTAATTGAGGAAGGGCATAATACGTATCAAGATCCTGCAAGTGCCGGTGTTCATGGGTTTTCAAACAAGGAAGGGGAAAATCACCTGATTATTCCTATTGGAATGGCAACTATTGATGAGAAGAACAAAGTTGTTATTTCGAATCAAATTGATAGTTCAACTTTTGCAAAAACTAAACGCTTTAGAAAGGGAGATGATATAGATTTTGCATACGAATTAAATTTAGTGCGCTATTACAGGTGCGATAACACGATTCACAGTTCGAATATTGTTGATGGGTTTTATGAACGTGAAGAGTTTAACAATACTTTTCATCAAAGAAATTTGAAATAGAAAGTTTTGTAATTAATCACCCTAGTACATGGTAACCTTTGTTTTTAACAAAAATCGGATCTATGCAAGCGAAAAGGGCGAAAGACAACCTAAATCAGGATGCCTTGGTGCAAGGCCTAGTTCGACAGTACCCTGGGGCTTTGTCCGAATTGTGCGACCGATACTGTGCCGCACTTTTTGGCATTGTGCTCCCTATCGTGCAATCCCAGGAACTGGCAGAGCAATTTATTCAGGATATCTTCATGAAGGTATGGAAACGCTGTAATGATTACGATGCAGGAAAAGGCCGTTTGTTTACCTGGCTACTTATCATTGCCCGCAACACTGCCATTGATGCGACCCGCACCGCTTATTTTCAACACTACAAAAAAACCGATTCGCCCTGCCTTCTCGTATATATGCCTGGAAGCGATTTGTCCAACACTGACCACATTGGTTTGCGGGATATTGTCACCGGATTAGATGGCAAATATCGTGATTTGATCGACCTGGTTTATTTTAAAGGATATACCCAGGAAGAGGCCGCTGAAGAACTTGGAGTTCCTTTGGGAACCGTAAAGACCAGGTTGCGACATGCGATAGGCGCTTTGAGGCAGGTTTTTGGAGCCAACCATACTTAGGCTATTTTTATGGGAATAGCACTGCTATTCCCATAAAAATAGCCTTGCCTGCGGCCAAAATTTTCTATCCAAAACATCAAACAACTTAGGTTACAATGTACTTATAATGTTTTGGCAGCAACCGGAGTAGTCATTGTGACAGGAAGCAGTGAAATGATAGGCCTATCCTAAAATAGCTGCCCACTAATTAAAAGTAAATTTAAAATAGGACAATGAAAGAGGACATACAAGCGCAAGTAGCGGAACCAATACAAACGGTAATCCAAAAGTTAGATGGCTGGCTTGATTCCTTCATTAGCTTAATACCCAACATGGTAGTGACCTTGTTGCTATTAATAATCTTTCTTGTGCTTGCCACACTTGGAAGTAAACTGTTTAAAAAGATTTTCTCCAAAGCATCAAATAACAATGCATTAGAAAATTTATTCGCCACTGTAATTTATGTTACAATCCTGGGCATTGGACTTTTTATTATGCTTGGCGTGCTCGGGCTGAGTAAGGCTGTAACCTCACTACTCGCAGGAATCGGTGTGCTAGGTTTGGCATTGGGATTTGCTTTTCAGGATATAGCTGCAAATTTTTTGTCGGGTATTATCCTGGCCTTTAGGAGACCTTTTAAACTAGGAGACATAATAGAAACAAAAGGCATTATGGGCAAAGTAACTAAAACTAATTTACGGGATACGGTTCTTGAGACTTTCCAGGGCCAAGAAGTTTACATTCCAAATAGAGACTTTTTACAGAATGCCTTTTACAATTTTTCTGCTTTAGAAAGAAGGCGTATTGATTTAGCTGTAGGAGTTTCTTACGCAGAAGATCTTGAGAAAGTTGAAGATGTTGTACTGAGCGCAATTCAAAATTTGGAAGGGGTGATAGATAAGGATATGATAGTTTTTGACTATTCTGAATTCGACTCCAGTTCGATCAATTTCAATATTCGATTTTGGATCGAATACCCTGACCAACCCGGCTACTTGACGATGAGAAGCAAAGCCATCAAAGCTGTCAAGAAAGCATTTGATGAACAAGATATTACTATTCCTTTTCCAATTCGGACATTGGACTTTGGAATTAAAGGCGGGCAAAAACTCTCCCAAATGGAATTGAATAAGTAAATCGAGGTTGGCATGAAAAGAAAATATAAAATCCTTATCGGCATTGCGATCCTGTTAATTACCATTCGGCTTATTTTGCCGTATGTTGTATTGCAATATGCAAATAAAACATTGGCCAATATGGAAGGATATTTCGGTCACATTGAAGATATTGACTTATCTCTTTACAGAGGAGCATACACCATTAATGACATTTACTTAAACAAAACAGATAGCGTAACAAATAACCAAACAGATTTTTTCACAGCAAAGAACATTGATTTGTCGATCGAGTGGAGTTCAATTTTTCATGGCGCCATTGTTGGCGAATTGGAATTTGATTCACCTGTTTTAATTTTTACAAAAGATAAAGTTGAATTGAGTGATGTGAAGAATGACACTTCTGATTTCCGCAAACTACTAAACGATTTCATGCCGTTTAAAGTAAACCGGGTCGAAGTCTTCAATGGCGATTTGCATTATATCGACAATACAACAATACCAAACGTTGATGTTTTCTTAAAACAAATGCACATGCTGGCGCTCAATCTTTCAAATGTTATAGATGATAAAGTTGAACTCCCTTCCACTGTAACTGCGAATGCATCTGCTTACGAAGGTATATTAACCATTGACATGAAATTAAATACGTTAAATGTAAATCCCACATTTGACTTGAATGCAGAATTGAAAAATACAAACCTTGTTTTGTTAAACGACTTTTTTAAAGCGTATGGTGATTTTGATGTACATAAAGGCAGCTTTGGATTATATGCAGAAATGGCTACTAAGGAGGGTAAATTTAAAGGATATGTCAAACCTATTATAAAAGATTTAAAAGTGGTGGGACCTGAAGATAGGCATGATTCATTTATTAATAAGGTATGGGAGCAAATTGCAGGTGCTGTCGGAGTAATCCTGGAAAACCCAAAGAAAGAACAGGTAGCTACTAAGATTACAATAGAAGGCGATTTTGAAAATCCGAAAACAAATACTATTGATGCTATTTGGGAAGTCCTTCGCAACGCCTTTATACAGGCACTCCTCCCAAGCATTGACTACGAGATAAACATCAACTCGATTGAACCTGAAAAAGCAAAGGATAATGGAAGCATATTTCAACGCATTTTTTCATCAGGAAATAAGAAGGATGAGATTAATAAATGAAAAATCAATTAAAAAATATTCTTATCGTATCAAAAACTGCTTTCAAAAATTGGTGGGCAAAAGACCCATTTAAAGAAAGCGCAGCCATAGCATACTATGCGATTTTTTCATTGCCTGGATTACTAGTTGTCATCATTACCGTTGCAGGATATTTTTTCGGGCAAGAAGCTGTCAACGGACAAATAGCATCCCAAATCACTTCCACAATGGGTGCCGACACAGCTCAACAAATTCAAGACATCATTACAAAAGGAACCGAATCAAAAAATTCTTTATTGGCAACTTTAATTGGCGTCTTTACAATTCTTGTTGGAGCAACTGGCGTGTTTGCACAATTTCAAAAATTAATTAATACTATTTGGGAGGTAAAAGCAGACGAATCCCAATTTGGCATTTTAAGTTTTCTAAAAGCACGATTGTTTTCATTCGGTCTTATAATTGCCGTTGCTTTTATATTAATTGCATCACTCGTAGTTTCTGCAATGCTTTCTGCTTTGGGAACCTGGATTACGAATTGTTTTTCAGAATCCTTACTCATCATATTGCTAGTCATCAATTTTATTTTATCCCTAAGTATTCTTGCAGTATTGTTCGCACTCATGTTTAAATTTTTCCCCGATGCCAAAATAGAATGGCGGCACGTTTGGATTGGTTCATTCGTAACTGCAATACTTTTTGAAACAGGAAAAGCTGCTTTAGGATTATATTTTGGAAAAGCCGACCCCGGTTCAGGTTACGGAGCAGCAGGTTCAATTATTTTAATTATGCTTTGGGTTTCTTATTCATCCATGTTAGTTTTTTATGGAGCTGAATTTACACACGCTTATGCCGAATTTAAAAATGGCAAGGTTGCACCAACAGAAATTGCCAAAAAGGACACAGATAATGCCAGTTGACATCTTTGTCAGTATTAGTGTTTTAGAACAATTCAGCTAAAAAGAAGAATAGCAATAGTATGTATAAAATAACATAAGTTCTGGTTGGAGGCGTCTATATCGATTCGTCAGATTGGCTAAACGGCATCAGGAACATGAGCGTGTCCCTATCTCTTTCCATGAACAATGAAAAGGTACGCTTATACTCGTATATCAGTTTGCACTACGGAGCGTATGGGTCTTCACGCTTAGGCGGGGCAGGATGTACTCGGCATTTCGTAAAGCATTGCATGATCGCTCTTTACACCAATCTTGACTTTGGCATACTTTGGGGTAAGGCTACCGTAAGGGTCCTTGCCGGACTCCTGCCAACTGAACCTTCAGCTCTTCCTCGATTCTGAGACCTCCGCCTTCTTTCCGCCACAGGCGGATGACGGCTTGTTTGCCTCGGATTCGATGTCCCTGTAGTGCGTACTATAGGGCTGTCTTCTCTCCTTTGCTTGTCAAAAGCCATTGAGATCTCTCTAGGTATGGTAAATACCCTTTAAAAAAGACCATAACCTTGCCGTAGGTCTTCAATTGATCCTTGCTGCATCTACTGAAAAAGCACTCTATGATTGTCCCGATAATCTGGATATGATCCCAACTATCGGGATATGATCCCGCCGGACGGGACAAGTTGTTCTACTTCATCCGTCCTTTGCATCGCGAAGATACAGACACGCCTGAGTTTGATGCATATATTAATGCTGTTCATAACGACAAAGAATGTTCAGAATGGATGATGATATCAATCTTAAATGAAAGGATATTTAAGTATTCAAAACACTGTTGCCTAAGAATGTCCATGCAAATATCTAAGCCAAATGAAATGCACGAAGGGGGAGATGATCATGACATTATATTGAATTATAATGAAATATTGGATGAGTATGGAATTTCAATTTATGACAGAGGAACATCCGTTATAAGTATCATATATTGTCCTTGGTGTGGTAGTAAGTTGCCAGAATCTAAAAGAGATAAATGGTTTGAACAGTTGGGCGAAATCGCTTATGGAGATGAGCTCAATAAAATACCAAAAGAGTACAAAAGTGACCAATGGTGGCGAAAAACCAACAACCCATAGCAAAAGCTACCGCGCCAGCAGGGTCATAAACATAGAAAATGAAGACCTTTGTCTATGCCCAAAGTTTAATTCATCCTCAGCTTTTCAATATGACTCAAATCAAAACTAACAGAATTGAATCCCTGGATATCCTGAAGGGGCTAGTAATCATTTTTATGGCCTTGGACCATACGCGCGATTATTTTCATTTTGATTCGTTTTTTATAGATCCCTCGGATCCTGAAAAATCAAATCTGCTGTTCTTTATGACCCGATGGATTACGCATTATTGTGCGCCTACTTTTAGTTTTTTGGCCGGTATCTCCGCTTATTTGGTAGGTCAAAGGAAGCCGAAGAGAGAACTGTCATCTTTCCTGTTAAAACGAGGGATATGGCTGATTTTCATCGAACTGACGATTGTGCTTTTCGGATGGAGTTTTAATTTTGAATTCAGCTCTTTTGGTTTGTTGGTGATATGGTCATTAGGCATTAGTATGATTTTTCTTGCAGCGATTATTCACCTTTCGATGCGAAGTATTTTGATCCTGAGTGTCCTGATTATTTTTGGTCATCATCTGCTGGACAATATCCATTATGACCAGAATTTGCTATGGGCTATTTTGCACGAGCGAGGGGTGTACACACTTTTTGACAGTTTGCAGGTGCGCGTGGTGTATCCTATTATTCCCTGGATCGGCGTCATGTCATTGGGTTATTACTTTGGAAAATTCTATGATAAAAAGATAATGTCGGAATACCGACAGAAGCTTTTTACAAAAATTGGTTTAGCCGGTATTGCAGGATTTTTGATTATACGAGGTGTCAATCTATATGGCAATTCGGATCCATGGATTGCTTTAGACACTTTTTCACAGACGTTTATTTCCTTTATGGATCCGGCTAAATATCCGCCTTCTTTAGCTTATTTGCTGATGACACTCGGACCTTCCCTTTTGTTTCTGGCATATTCGGAAAAATTAAAAGGCCGTTTGGTAGACTTCTGTGCAACTTTTGGAAAGGTGCCTTTCTTCTTTTACATTATCCATATTTATGCCATTCATCTCCTGGCACTTGTTTTTGCAGAATTGACAGGCTTTGGATATGAATCGATGCTGCTCAATGGATTTGTCTCAACCAATCAACAGTTGATGGGTTTTGGTGTAAGCCTCGCCTGGGTATATGTGGTTTGGGTGTTGATATTGTTGTTGCTTTACCCTATTTGTAAAAAATTCAGCCAATACAAACTGAATCACAAAGAGAAATGGTGGTTGAGTTATTTTTGAAAGTGAAGTATACCCTTTTAATCTGCCATCGGTACCGTTCTGTCCATAGAAACAAACAAGATTCATTACAGCCACTGTAAATGTAATTTTGAGGGCATTACCTTAAGTTCAAGGAGATCACTGATAAAGTTGATCTCCTTTTTTATTTTCAAACGTATGGGTGGTGCATCCAGGATTAATTTCCCGGATCAGCATTCCCTTGTGCATCTCCTTTCTTAATGGCTCTAAACATCGGCTGACGAGCACCATCGATGATCGCTTGCAGGGGAATCGTATAATTCGGTATAGCCGGCGGATGAAATTCTGGAGGACCAAAATCCGTATCCGCAGGAACCACCACCCAACTTTCTCCATTTGGAAAATTATCGATTTTGCCTAGTAATAGTTTAAGGATGGTGACAATATCTAATGCTGAAATAGTACCCGAATCATTTGCATCAGCAGCTATTCTGGAGAAAGGGCTATCCATTGGTTCAATATACAACAGATGCTTTTGAATTTTTAGCAGATCAACAGCACTCACGCCATTTCCCGGCTCTCCGGTTTTAATAACCTTCACCTCCCAGTCAGGTTGTACTTCGCTCAGAAGAACTTCCAGTGTAAAGCTACCATCCATAGCACTGGTGTCTTCAAAAATAACGCTGCCCTGACCATCTATGATTTGAATGTAGGCCTCTCCAACTCCCGCACTCCCTTCAAAAAACTGAACCTGACCACTGAAAGAAACAGGATTTTCGCCTTGATTTGGTTTGATAGCACCCGTCGCAGTCAGTGCATCATCAATAGCTTGTATGGTTGCTTCATTGTTGCCGCCGGAAACATCATACTGGACACTTCCATCAGGTGCAATGACGATAAACATCGGTGTGCCGGTCCAGGTGCCAAATGATCCATTCTTATAAGGCTGCACGGCACTGAGACTACCACCATCTTTGCTGATGGCATTAAACGTACTGCCATGGTTTGTGTGATAAGTCGCCACCAATGGATCTGAATCTGAATTTTTATCTGTCATGGAGAAAAACGCAACGTCATTATTTCCGGCACCCCATTCTTGATACAAGGGTTCGAGTAGCGGTGCGATAGAATTACAAGGTGGGCAAGTCGTATAGAAAACTTCGATCATGACAGTTTTCCCCTGATTCAAATAATCAGCATACAGATTATGTGCCTGTGCTTGAATATCAATCACAGAAAAATCCGGTGCCATCGTTACCGCATTTGGTAGGGTAGCGCCCGTTTGACTTATTGCCGCATCAAGTAATTGAATCGTCTCTTCATCACTGGCACCTTTTATATTGTACTGAACGGTTCCATCCGGTGCGATGACCACAAAAGTCGGTGCACCTTCCCACACACCAAATGTTCCATCCTTGTAAGGGGCAACGGCATCAACACTTCCACCTTCATTGCTTACAGCATAGAATGTGTGATTGTAGTCTTCCTGATAATCAAACAAAAGTGGATCCGTATCTGTCCCCAAATCAGACATCTCAAAAAACACCACATCACTATCACCTCCACCCCAGGTTTCATTCAGGGATTGCAGTAATGGAGCTATCGTATTGCATGGCGAACAAGCCGTATTGAAAATCTGCAAGACCACGGTTTTATCCTGATCCAAATAATCACCATACAGATCATGCATCTGACCTTGAATGTCCTCTAAAGAAAAATCAGGAGCCGTAGGAATTTGACCGGGTTTTAATGCACCGGTTGCTTCCAACGCATCATCAATCAGATCAAGTGTAGATTGTACACCCGATCCTCGAATATCAAATTGAACGGTTCCATCCGGTGCAATGACAATGAAAGTAGGTGTGCCAAACCATTGACCAAAAGTTCCACTTTTATAAGGTTGCACAGTAGCAATACTATTCCCATCGGCACTGATCGCAGGAAAGGTGAAGTTGTAGTGATCGCTGTACGTCATCACCTGACTGTTATGGTCATTTGACTTATCCGTCATTTCAAAAAACTCAACATCATAATCTCCGGCACCCCAATCCTGGTAGAATTGTTCCATATGCGGAGAATAAGTGGAGCAGGGTGGGCAAGTCGTAAAGAATACTTCGATCAAAATAGATTTTCCTTGATTGAGGTAATCTTCATACAAGGTATGGTCGATGCCATCGATATCTGTTACGGTAAAAGCCGGAGCCATTTGCGCCCGCATTTGAATACTGATAAAAAGAATGCTGATGATCAATGTGATAGTTCTCATGATTTTAAGTTTTAGAGACGATCAAATAAGTGTTATCGCAAACAGTTCTATTGATTAACCAATAGAACTGTTTGTATGCATGTTTTCAATAATGACCGACTTTTGTATTACTATCAAAAGATACAGACTTCGAGTGGAAGTTGTAGGTATTATCTGAAAATACAATAAGTGGGTGTTTTCCCGAAAGGGACAGGTTGGTGGCTTAAAGTTATAACATATTTCTCTTTTATAGGCACCAAAATGGATTTTGGTGTACTGATAGATAGTGCTTTGATACTTTTTTTCCGGAAAAAAGTATCCAAAAACCTCGTCGCGTAAAAAACTCACTTTTGCTTCCTAACGCGTTTTTGGCATCCCAGCCCATTTTACATTAGTTTTTACCCCTCCTTGCATTTCCGCTTGCGTACGGAAATACAAGATGTTCCGGGTGTTCGAACAATTTTGCGCGACATGATTCTACTTGATTCGAAATGCTATTCCGACAACCTGGTCAAGTTTAGAAAAAGGTTTCCAGCACACGATGGATCGGAATTGGCGAAGGCGAGCCCTTTTTACTACTCCTTCAAACCTTACCTTTGCCCCATGAATCCGGAAGAAAGGCAAATCGTCGACATCATCGACCTCGGAACCATCGGTTATCAGCAAGCATGGGACCTCCAGACGCGCTTGCATAAGGAGCTGGTGGATAATAAGCGGGCAGGGTATCCTGAGCGCCAGCGCCATTATTTCCTGCTTTGTGAGCATCCGCCGGTATTTACACTCGGAAAAAGTGGATCAGAAGACCATTTAAAGCTGAATGAAGAGGAGCGGGCAAGTCATCAGATTGAGTATTACAAGATAAATCGTGGTGGAGATATTACGTTTCATGGGCCCGGTCAACTGGTGGGATATCCGATTTTAGACCTGGATCTCATTTTTACGGACGTTCATAAATACGTGAGATCTCTCGAAGAAGTGATCATAAAAGTATTGCAAGATTACACTATTAAAGGAAGTAGAAGTGACAGTTACACAGGTGTTTGGATAGAGAATGATAAAGTAATAGATGAGGAAAAGAAGATTTGTGCGATCGGTGTCCATTTGAGCAGATGGGTGACGATGCATGGTTTTGCCTTCAATGTGAACACAAATCTTTCGTATTTTGACCATATTATCCCTTGTGGAATTGACGATCCAAATAAAAGTGTGTGTTCCCTTAGTAGCCTATTGGGGAAAGATGTAAATTTGCAAGAGATAAAGAGGCAGGTGTCCCAGGCGTTTGGCTTGGTATTTGACCTTGATATCAGGTTCATTCCCTCTGAATCATTAAATCAATTCACGTTTAAAACTTAGAATTATGAACACCATCAAATCCTTTTTTATCCTCACCGCTATCTTATGTAGCTCTATGCTAATGGGTCAGGCGTCTATTAATCCTGCGATTCAAGCCACTTTGGATGGTTTTATCGAACAATCGAATAACCAGGAATGGGATAAAGCATTTGACTACATGTATCCTAAAATGTTTGATCAGGTATCCAAAGCAGATTTAGTGGATATGATGAAAAGTACCGAACAGGATGGTATGACGATCCAGGTCGATAATGTCAAGATTACTTCCACCTCCGTTCCCTATGAAGAAAATGGGGAGACTTTTGTACGCGTAGAATATGTGTCTGATATGGATGTGCAGCTAAAATCCGGTGGTATGTATGATTACCCAAAAGCTACTTACGCCATGAAAGAGCAGTTTGAGAATAGCTTTGGAACATCCAATGTAAAATGGGATGAGACTAATAAAGAATTCAATATTCGCGCCAAGAAATCAATGATGGCCATCAATACCGGTGGCGATGTTTGGAAAATGGTGGAAATAAATATGGATCAGCCCGCATTAATGGAATATTTGTTTCCAGAGGGCGTTATGGAAGCTTTAGTGCGAGTCGAATAATCATCGATTCCGGAAAGATCTAATCAATGAGTATACAAGACGAACGTCCGGTGAGTTTCAGCCGAACGACCATGACTGAATTGGTAATGCCCAATGATACAAATCCATTGGGTAATCTCATGGGCGGAAATCTCATGCGCTGGATGGATATCGCCGGTGGTATCTGTGCCGCAAGACACTGTGGCGCTCATGCCGTGACGGCTTCAGTTGATAATGTGTCCTTTGCAAAACCAATTCATCTCGGTGATGTGATCACCATCAATGCCACGGTGACCAGAGCATTCACAACGTCTGTGGAAATCTATCTTGAGGTATTTGCCACCTCCTTGTTTGGGGCTGATCTGGAGAAATCTAATCATGCTTATATGACATTTGTGGCATTGGATTCCAGATCTTCCAGGCCCAAAAAAGTACCGCAAGTGGTACCGGAAACGGAGTTAGAAAAAGCTCTTTATACTGCCGCAGAGAGAAGACGTGAGGTCAGACTGGTATTGGCCGGCAGACTTAGACCGGACCAAGCCATCGGATTGAAAGCACTATTTAAAGAAATGGAGGACGTATCCTCAGAGAAATAATTCCCAAGCCCTTGTCAAGATTAAAATCACTGCTGAAGACCCTCATGCCCCGCTACCAGACTATGCATCTGGAGTATCCGGTTGATCTAAAACCTCGATACGGTGCCGGCAAACCACCCCATAGCAAACTGAATGAGATCATCAGTGCCAATAAAGAAGAATATACTGCCTTGCTGACTAAAGCACTTCAGTATCAGCATCACTTTCTGGAGATTCCTACTTATCGTCCGGATGGAGATGAGTCAGTAGTACCTTATTGGATCAATGGGTTTCTCCCGGGACTGGATATCATTATGCTGTATTCCATGCTAGCGTCAGAAAATCCGGCGACCTATGTTGAAATCGGTTCGGGCAATTCAACGATGGTAGTGGCCAAAGCAAAGAAAGATCATCAGTTACGCACACACATCATCTCCATCGATCCTGCACCGCGCACCGAGATCGATCAGCTATCCGACACCGTCATCAGAGAGCCATTTGAGAATACGGATTTATCTCTTTTTAGCAAGTTGAAAGCAGGAGATATCGTTTTTGTTGACAACTCACATCGTGTCTTGCCGAATTCAGATGCCACTGTGTTTTTTCTGGATGTCTTGCCGTACCTGCCGGCAGGGGTGATCGTGCATGTGCATGATGTGTATCTCCCTTTTGATTATCCACAGAATATGTGTGATCGATACTATTCCGAACAATACACGCTTGCCGCATTTGTCCTTGCCAATCCGGTGAAGTATAAAACGATCATGCCCAATTTCTTCGTTTCTGAAGATGATCAACTCAATCAAATCCTCAGCCCCATTTGGGCGCATCCCTCAATGGCCAATGTGGAGCGACATGGCGGATCCTATTGGATACGGATAGGGGCGTAAGCAATATCATAATGCATGAAGTTTATCACCATCCCATTTAATGGGGTTGTCGATGATGTAATCTTTTGCATTTCGATAATATCTTTTATCCCATATGATGCGTTCGTAATAATTTCGTTGCCATAATTTACCCATCGTTTCATTGCGCGATTTATAAATTTTTAAACATCCATTCGCCACAAACGATTTATATGCGCCCACGATATCCGACACCTTTGGGTGGTGTGGGGCAACCCCTTGGGGATGCCCACCGGTTGGGGCAATCCCTTGCGGATGCCCACCGGTTGGGGCAATCCCTTGGGGATGCCCACCGGTTGGGGCAATCCCTTGGGGATGCCCACCGGTTGGGGCAATCCCTTGCGGATGACCACCGGTTGGGGCAATCCCTTGCGGATGACCACCGGTTGGGGCAATCCCTTGCGGTTGCCCGTCATTTGGTGCAGGCTCAAGCCCTGCCCCTGCATGCGTTTCGATATCCACGGTTGTTTCAACCAATGAAATGATACCGTGCATGTGATCGGGCATGATTTGAAAAACATCCAATTCAAAATTTGGAAACCGCTTGGGTAAATTCAACCATTCCTGATGAGCAATTTGCCCAAATTCGTTACACACCATTTCGCCATTCACCACCTCCCCAAAGCGCCATATTTTATCCTGACAACATATAATAATGTGATACCAACCGACCCTCGAATAATCGTATCCTTTTAATCGGTACGATTGGCGGTGGTGGATATTGGGGTCGTATTTTTTCATTGTTGTCACATACGGAGTATGTTTTCAAAAGTAGGGGGTTTATGGGCATGTGTGGGGTAAAAAAAGCAAGAAAAAAGAGCAATAAATGAAAATAACATGAAGCATTTAAGATCGTTATTGCATCCATGCGGTGGCCCATCATGTATATCGAAACCCCGTCATGAAAACCGAATGGTCCATCATGTGAAGGGGCAATCCCTTGCGGTTGCCCGTCATGGATACCGAAAACCCCGTCATGTATATCGAAACCCCGTCATGAAAATCGAATGGCCCATCATCTGGAAGGGCAATCCCTTGCGGTTGCCCATCATGTGAAAGGGCAATCCCTTGCGGTTGCCCGTCATCTGGAAGGGCAATCCCTTGCGGTTGCCCATCATCTGGAAGGGCAATCCCTTGCGGTTGCCCGCCTACCGTATCAACATCACATCCCCCTTAGCGACTTCAGAGCGTCCATCAGGATATCTGAGCGTAGCCGTGTAGACATAGGTGTCAGATGCTGCCGGTTCTGATTTGAACTGACCATCCCATCCGTCAGGAGATCCTTCTTCCACATCATAGACTTTCTGTCCCCAGCGATTGAAAACCATGAATTTCTCAACCGTAATATTTCCGTTGAGGATCACTCGGAATTTATCATTCAGGTCATCATTGTTAGGCGTAAAGGCATTTGGAATCTTGTAACTCGGCGGAACCGTGGTAAAAGAAATGGTATCAATCTGCAGACATCCATAGACATTGATAAATTCAGCGGATATAAAATTGGTCTGGTTTTCAGCATTAAAGGTGATCGAGTTTTCAGAAGAAGTAGCCGATGCACCATTGACTGTCCAAAGAATAGACGTAGGATTAGCCCCTAGGAAGACCGTTACTTCACTTCCTTGGGGGATTGGATTTGATATAGGATCCGGCATGATGCTCAGCAGTTGCATACCTTCTCTAGGATAAATGTCGATGAAGACAGTTCCAGAAACACTGCAGGTGTCAGGATCATCTATTTCTGCAAGAAATCGAATAGTACCCACAGAATTGGCAGTGACCACCGGATTGTCACAATCGTCACAACTCAATTCTAAATCTCCTCCAATCACAGACCAAGTGGGATTCATGTAGTTGGGATTGCCGGTAGATATTTCAATAGGGATACCCAAACAAGTAATGAATTCAATGCCGGGGACTTGCTCTCTAACGCCAATAGTTATAGAAAAAGATCCTGCTGCACCACAAAATGCTTCGTTTGAAGTATTCGCAGTGACAGATAATACCACAGCGGCCATTCCACTGACCGTGACGATCGGGTTTGGACAATTCGTACAACTCAAGGACCCATTTCCGGAGAGAACAGTCCAATTGTAACCAGATAGATCTGCCGGGTTAGTCACGTTGAGCTGAGTCATATCCCCGGTACATAAATTATTGTCACCAGCTACATTGATCACTTGTATAGGCGGTATCTGAATGGGTAGGGCCGCACCAACAGGACATTCATTGATCATGCCTGAAAATTGATACACAACGGTTGATCCCGGCTGGCCGATCACAGTGACCGTAGGATCAAGACATTTCGTACAACTCAAACCATCCGCAGGCGTCCACTCAGGTTCAGTCACCTGATTGGATAATACAACGACATCAAACTGCGCACCGGGACAAAGCACTGTATCGGTCACGGATAATGGAACAGAAGAAGGAACCACATTGATGAGAATCGAATCCTCAGACACACATGCATTGTTGATATTCTCGCGAACATACCATGTCGTATCCTGAAGCTCAAGCGCTGCATTGAGCAGCATCTGGCTGGTTAGATAAGTATTGTTGTCAGGACTCCATTGATACGTCATGTCCGGAAAAGCCAATGAATCAAAAGAAGGTGAGAATAAAGCAACAATTTCACCGGCACAGTAGTAAGGTTTTAACGGCGCTATATCGATATGCAGATCTTCCGGCAACGAATCCACGCGCACAGTCACTGTATCGGAGGCTATACAAACCCCAAAGTCAGATTGAAGAATGTAAGTTGTGGTGAGCACCGGATTGGCCAATGGTGTTAAACTATTCGGATCACTTAATGATCCATCATCCGAAGGAATCCATTGAAATCCTGAAGCCGGACCTTGCAAACTTCCTTGTAAAGTAATTCCTTCATTCAGCAAGCAAATGTAAAGGGTGTCTTCTCCATCGATTTCAACAATCGCCAGATCAAGATAGACGCTATCCTTTACCTCACAATCTTCATTTCCTACAGCAGCATAAATCCATCCCGACAGGAATGGACTGGCGGTCACTTCTGATCCGATTGGATCTTCAAAATAAAAGGTTGGTGACCAGGTGATTTCAGAAGACGAGGTAGCCATCAATTGTAATGGTGCATATCGACACCACTCAATCGTATCTGAAGGGGCGTTGATTTCTACTTCATATTTGTCGGCAATGGCGGACTCGATGTTGATCACATCGGATTCAATTCCTGCGAGGAATGCTATTTCCCAAATCAGCGATTCGATACCCTCAGGAAGACCATCATCCACAACAAATACCGGAATGATGACGATTGTATCAGTCGGTAACATTTGCAAAGGAAAAGATCCCGGAGGAAAATTATAGTCCAAAGTTCCCTGGGCAACACCCAGATCACTTAAAAATATCTCAGTGGTTTCGGTATTATCCTCACCCCGTTCGAATATCAGGGCATAAGGGCCGTCACAAGTTTCAGAAAGAATCCCCGCATTGGCAGGAATACTGAGTGATGCTTTAAGAAGAGATTGTGCATTTGCGCCTGCCACCATCCCAATTAGGAATACAGAAAATAACAGACTGTTTAAAAGGTATTTTGCCATTGTATTATTCATCGATAAAACCATTTCTAAGGATCGTAAAAATACTCTTTTTTGGATAGGTAAAAAGCCTGATTATTGAGATTGACAACCAGCCAACATCTTTTTTAGCTCAGTGACCTTGACCGTTTGAGGATTTAAGGCATATTTCACCCCCAAAAAGTTAATCAGATTGGTCATTTCCACGTCTGTCATGGCTGTGTTGGCAGGCATCGTCTGGCCCGTAAGGGGGTTGACAGGCAGACCGTTACGTATCAGACAAACCAATTTTGCCGGATCAGAAAGCATCAGTCTGGACGAATCCAATGGTGGAATTAATTTGGCCAGTCCACTTCCATCTTCCATGTGACATCCGGCGCACTGATAGGAATAAATCACCTGTCCCTGACTGTAAGGTTGCCGTTTGCAGCCCAAAATTAGCGCAGAAATCAGTAAAACGCAGGAAATGAAGAGTGGAAAATCAGACATGAAGCACTGTAATGATCAAAAGAATATTCGTCGTGTGGGTTGATTACTTGTATTCATCCTTCAGCAATTGATCCACCGTTTCGAAGAATGCAGTGACACTTTCAGGATCTGTACCCTCACAGAATCCCCTCACTTTTCGATTGGGATCCACCAAGATAATACGCCCACTGTGATCAAAACCCGCCGGCGCCAGAGGATCTTCCATCACACTCACAAAGTATTGATCCGCCAGATGAAATATAGAATCCTTCTCGCCGGTGACAAATTTCCACTTGTCCGTATTGACCCCAAGATTGTGAGCATATCGATTGAGCACCGTGACAGAATCATTTCTTTGGTCGATGGTGTGTGATATCATCATCACCCGATCATCATTTTCATATCGTTCGTACAATCGCAACATTTGCTGTTTCACCTTCGGACATATACTTGGACAAGAAGTGAAAAAGAAATCAGCAAGGACAATTTTATTCCCGAGGGAAGCAATTTTATAAACCTGACTGTCCTGATCTATTAGGGTCATATCAGGGATCAGATGGAACGCCGTATCTGTTCCATTGACTTCAATATTGCCGAGATACGGTAGTCGTTGTGGTTCCGATTGGCAACCAATGAAAAAGAAAACGGATAGAAAAACTATAGAAAGAGAATAAAAGATTTTCATTTTTAGTGGCATTTATTTTGGATTTGCTTCAATCCATGCATTTCCTTTGACAATGGCGGCAAGCATATCTTCTTTTACTTTAGAAATACTAGCCAATTCTTTTTTGTAAAACGATTCCAATTGATCAGGCGTCAGTTTTGCTTTTGTATCACTATAAGCTTTCATCCAGTCCCACATGCCTTGTTCGGCAAGTTTTAGATCACCCATGACCATGTCAAGTCCATGAGGATACACGATTTTACCTTCCGGTGTTTCGGTAGCGTTGTCCTTATAACTGCGCAGAGTGGTCATGATTTTTGTGATGTCCTGCATCTTAGGCATGACTTCATCGTGGAGCGCCATGACCTGAGATTCTAATGCTGTCAGCGCGTCGACAGGTGCTTCTTCAGTAGTAGTTTCAGTCGTTTCATCAGCAGCAGATGGCTTGCAAGACATAATCAGCAGGGAGAATAACAGGAAATAGGATAGATATTTCATTGTGGTTAGTATTTATTTTGGCGCAAAGATAACAGGAAGAAGTTCATAGTGAAATCAGCTTACCTTTGCGGATCAGAATTATTATGGAAAGTACAATCATTTGGTTTCGACAAGATCTCAGGTTGCAAGACAATGAAGCATTGATTGAAGCTGTTAGAAATTCAGATCAATTGGTGCCTGTTTATATTTTTGATCTGAAACCGAATCGAATAGGGGAGGCACGGACCCGGTTTTTATTGGAAAGTGTCATCAATCTCCGCCAACAATTGCGCACAAATGGCTCTGATTTGATCGTCCGAATTGGCCAAGCAGATGAAATCCTCTATCAACTGGCGATTGAAACCAAAAGCAAGTGGGTCTACTGTAATCGCGAGAGAACAAATGATGAAGTCATCGTTCAGGATCGATTAGAGCAAAAACTCTGGACGATCGGACGCGAACTTAGATACTGTCGAGGTAAAATGTTATTTCACACAGCGGATCTTCCATTTCCAATAACGCATTGCCCGGATGCATATATTAATTTTAAAAAAGAAGTAGAGCACATCGTTCCGGTTCGCCAACCCCTGGCTCTTCCTTCAAAATTTCCGCCTGTTCCTGACGATTTGGATCCTGGTTTTATTCCAAGCCCCGAAGATATTATCACTGATTTTAGTGCAAGCTATTTGAAGTGTTTTGATGGTGGCGAACAAGCAGGCCTTGAGGTGTTAAGGAAAAAAAATCAATCTCCGACAGAATTCAATTTGTTGAAAAAGGAAGGGATCATTGGCCCTTGGATTTCAATGGGATGTTTATCGCCCAAAATGGTCTATGCCCACGCGCTGACCAATGGGGATGTGGGAAAGCAGCAATGCCAAGCGCTTATCTACAGAGATTATCTGCGGATGATGGGAAAGAAATATGGGAATCGTATTTTTTTACAAACAGGCATCAGCAGCAGACCCTATAAATTCCAGTCCGATGAAAATGCGTTTTCCAAATGGAAAAAAGGTGAAACACCTATTCCAATCATCAATGCTGCGATGATTCAATTGAATCGCACCGGCTGGATACCGGATATTTTACGAAAAAGGGTGGCCAATTATCTGATCCGAGTCATGCAGGAAGATTGGCGCATCGGTGCTGCGTATTTTGAATATGCGCTCATCGATTATGATCCTTGCAGTAATTGGGTGTCATGGATGAATCTCGCCGGCGTCGGTCCGGACAATCGCGAGGATCGTACGATTCATTATGATTTGATTGATAGAAAGCTAGATCCGGAAGGGAAATATTTACAAACTTGGTTGAGATGATTTTTTAAGTCTTTTCTGCCAGAATCATCTTGCATTGGACTTTGCGACATTGCGTCTTTGCGCCTTTGCGAGAAAAAAAATTTCCCGCTTCCGATTGATCGGAACAGCAGAAATAAAAAGCAAATTTTTGCAGATATAGAGAATCTAAAGGACTTTGCGAGAAAAAAAGGTTTCCCGCTAAGCTCGCAGAGTAAGAGCAGATCACCGGTCCTTCGCCAAGGCTATGGCCTGTGAAAGCAGAAAAGAGTTTCCCGCTCCAGATCGATCGGGACACGCAGAGTCAGTTTTTCTAAAATTCCTCAACAACAAGCGCCAAAGGCGCTGATCCCGCTTAGCGGGAAAACATTCTAAACACATTATCCCACAGAACCTATCGCCCAATCACAAAAGCACCCCATCCTTCATCTCATATATCTGATCACTCAAGGCCGCCAGATCATTATTATGGGTAACAATAATCAGACTTTTGCCCATTTCTGTGGTGATCTTTCGTAATAACTGGTGGACTTGGATGGACGTCTCGGTATCCAGATTACCAGAAGGCTCGTCGGCAAGAATAATATCCGGTTCATTCATCAGCGCGCGACCAATGGCTACTCTTTGTTGCTCACCACCGGAAAGTTGGCTGGGTTTGTGGGTCTCCCGATCGGAAAGCTGCAGATAACCTAAGAGGTCACCGGCGCGTTTGAAGGCCTCCCGTTTGGTCTTTCCAGCAATCAGAGCAGGCATGGCTATATTTTCAAGAGCAGTAAATTCAGGCAGTAAGTGGTGAAATTGGAAAACAAATCCCAGGTGTTTGCTCCTCAAAGAGGAAAGGGCAGCACTACTCAAACCCGCGATAGGCACGTCACAAACAGTGACAGAGCCGGTATCCGGTGTGTCAAGCGTGCCTAGTATATGTAATAAGGTACTTTTTCCGGAACCTGATTTTCCGACAATAGCGACCATTTTTCCTCGTTCGAGGCTGATACTAACCCCTTTAAGTACCTCCAAGGTGCCAAAACGACGATGCAGGTCTTTAGCCTCAATGGCCCAATTTGTTGTTCCTTTCTCACTCATGTAGCCTCAAAATTGCAAAATATGTGGCACTCTGACTAGTTTGACCAACCAATAGCATTTTCATGCGTTTTAATAGGGTCCCCTGCTGAAATTGACTATTTTTGCATCCCCCCGCCTGAATACGAATGATGAAAATTCTCTTTCTCTGCAAAAAATTTCCGTATCCGCTAAAAGATGGTGAGTCTATCGCGGTAAGTAATCTATGCAAAGAACTGAAGGCCATGGGATGCGAACTCACGCTCCTAAGTATGAATACGCGAAAGCATTACAGCGACACTTCAGCCCTACCTGCAGACTATAATTACTTCAACGAAATCCATACAGTAGATATTGATAATTCAATCAATCCATGGAAAGCTTTATCCAGTTTAATCTCAGGCGAGTCTTATCATGTGAGTCGCTTTCGATCAGAAGCATTTAATACAAAATTGGTTGAGATACTGTCCAAAGAAAAATTTGATATAGTCCAATTAGAGACGCTTTATCTCGCTCCATACGTGGAGACCATCAGAAAGCACTCGCAAGCAAAAGTGGTGATGCGTGCACACAATGTCGAACATGAAATATGGGAACGCATCACACAGAATACCGGCTCCAATCTTCGTAAGATGTATCTGGCTTACCTGACTCGTAAGCTCAAGCAATATGAATTAGAACAATTCCCGGCATATGATTATCTTATCACTTTAACGGATAGGGATTTAAAGCAATTTGTCGATAAAGGTTATCTGAATGGCGCCTCTGCTGCACCCATCGGTTTTAGTATAGAAAGCTATCCTTATCAAAAGCCACAGTTTGGGTCTGAAATGTCTTTGTGCTTCATAGGATCACTGGATTGGATGCCAAATATTGAAGGATTAAATTGGTTTCTGGAAAAATGCTGGCCGGAAATTCACAAGTTGTGGCCAAAAATCACACTACATGTTGCCGGTAGAAATACACCTGCAACGTTAATGAATTTAAATCTTCCCGGAGTAACCATTCATGGCGAAGTGCCGGATGCTGCCGATTTTGTCAATCGACATGGCGTGATGATCGTGCCTTTGTTTTCCGGTAGCGGTATGCGCGTGAAAATTGCAGAAGGCATGATGATGGGAAAAGTCATTGTCAGTACATCCGTTGGCAAAGAAGGTATTGAAGGAAATCACAAAGAACATATGTTGCTCGCAGAAGATGCAAGCCAGTTTGTCAATGCCATTCAGTTCTGTGTAGAACATCCCGAAAAGGCTATGATGATTGGTCATCATGCCCAGAGCAATGCAAAGCAACAATTTGATAGTGCGGATGCAGCAGAAAAAATATTGAATATTTACAGATCCCTGTTGACCTATGATAATCAGAAGGTGATCATTACGCCGGAACCAACATTGACTCCATAAAATAATCCTTGCCGCTTGCGAATCGTTTTTGTCACTCCACGTTTCCCTTATCCCGTTGAGAAGGGGGACAAACTAAGGGCCTTTCATCAAATAAAAGCCTTGAGCGTTCGGCATGAAATTCATCTGGTAGCCATCGCTCATCAACGAGTAGCGCCTGAAGATCTGGCAGCCATGGAGCCCTATTGCAAAACGATTAAAGTCTTCCAAATCAGAAAGTGGCTTCTTCCTTTTCAAATGCTTTTGGGTTGGATGGAAGGTTTGCCTTTGCAGGTCAGTTACTTTTTAGATCGCACCATCAAGCGAGATGTTCAATATCATATAATTCATCTGGAACCGGATCATGTGATCTGTCAGTTGATCAGAGCGGCGCCTTATGTTCGCGCGCTTCCTTTTGCTAAGACACTGGATTACATGGATGTGTTTTCTGAAGGGATGGCGCAGTTGGCAAAAAAGTATGGGACGTTCGGATTCGTTTTCAAATGGGAAGCAAAAAGATTGTCGGCATACGAGCGAACCGTGTACAAAGATTTTGATAAGCACACCATCATTTCCAGCCAGGATCGAAATAGATTGAAACTGGCCACACATGATCAGATACTGGTGGTACCCAATGGTGTAGATGAACGGTTTGTGCCGCAAAACATTAACAAAAAGCCATCCTTCGATATCGTGTTTGTGGGCAATCTTGGCTATGGGCCAAACCGAGCAGCTGCCCAATATCTAGTAAAGCAATTGCTGCCGGCATTGAAAGAAAGAGGTATGATGGTGGAGATGTTGATAGCAGGTGCCAGACCGGGACCTAAAATTGAGCAACTTGGGCAACAGGATGGGGTTACGATACGCGGATGGGTCGATGATATAAGAGATGCTTATGCGGATGGTCGTATCTTTGTCGCACCGATGTTTACCGGATTAGGGCTTCAAAACAAGATACTGGAAGCAATGGCAATGGGATTGCCGTGTATAACAACCTCCATGGTCAACAATGCCATAGGCGCCAAACAAGGTGTGGAGATCCTGGTCGCAGATACATTGGAAGGAATAGTTGAGCATGTTCAGAACCTTAATTCAGATGAACAGTTATATAAAGATATCTCAGAAGCCGGAAGAGCTTTTGTTTTACAAAATTATCAATGGGAAGATCAGGTGATGAAGCTTGAAACGTTTATTGGTACAAAAAATATATACGCAAAAGGATGATACAAACAGCAACAGACGTAATGGATAGAGCCACACAGTTAAATACAATCGAATCTGCGATTGAAGATATTCGGGTAGGAAAAGTGGTCATCGTGGTCGATGATGAAGACCGCGAGAATGAAGGCGATTTTATTTGTGCGGCGGAATGTGTGACTCCGGAGATTATTAATTTCATGGCGACCCACGGAAGAGGATTGATCTGCGCACCATTGGATGAAGCCAGAGTAGAAGAATTGAATCTTGAGATGATGGTTCGACAGAATACAGCTTTACACGAAACAGCTTTTACGGTGTCTATTGATCTCAATGGAAGAGGTTGTACCACCGGTATTTCTGCACAAGATCGATCAACAGGTATTCGGGCATTGGTAGATCCTACGATCAAAGCGGAGGACTATGCACGACCGGGCCATATATTTCCACTCAGAGCAAAAACAGGTGGTGTACTGCGCAGAAGCGGACACACCGAAGCGGCAATTGATTTAGCACGATTGGCTGGATATTATCCCGCAGGTGTTCTGGTAGAGATACTCAATCAGGATGGCAGTATGGCACGATTACCACAGTTAGTCGAAATCGCAAAACAACATGATCTGAAAGTTATTTCCATTCAGGATTTAATTGCTTATCGCATGGAGCGTGAAAGAATTGTTGAGCGCATGCCATCGTATAAAATAAATTCAAGATTCGGTGAGTGGGAAGTGGTTCCATTCCGTCAGCGCATCACAGAAGATGTACACCTTGCACTAGTGAAAGGAAATCCATCCGAGCCGGAATCCTCATTGGTCCGTGTCCATAGTATGTCTCGAACAGGGGATTTACTTGGTTTGATATTTGGAAATACCGGTTCGGAATTAGATCATGCCTTGAAGCTAATTGCAGAAGAAGATAACGGTGTTTTTCTTTTGATGCGACACAGAGAACAATCAGATAATGTGTTGGAAGTATTAAATGAACTTTCCGGAAAAACCACTGAGAAAGCGGAAGGGGAACAGCGCGATATCGGCGTCGGTGCGCAAATCCTAAGAGAACTGGGCATTACAAAAATGAAACTGATGTCCAACCATCACGTCGAGAGGGTAGGGCTGATTGGATTTGGTTTGGAGATCGTGGAAAATGTAAGACTTTAATTTACCAAATTTAAAAAGTAGGGCAAGTATTTTCTTCGTTGTTGTAAAAGCCAGTATAGCTGATCGATAGCTCAAATGCGCCCTGACCTGGTGATACAACACGCAAATTGGAGAGTGTAATATCATGGCTTAAGCCAAGAAGGAAGCCATTCATTTCATAAGCAAACATCAGATAAAGTGCGGAAGGACTGAAACCGGAATCCACGGATTGATTGAGTCTGATGCCACCACCCACATGGAGTGCTTTTGCATCATAATTTGTAATATCGAACTTAACAACGGCTGCCGCTGAAATCATTTGATGTGGACCTTCCACCTGCCATAACAGACGAGGCAAAAATGAAACATACTGATCGGAAGCAAGTTCCATTGATAAGAAGGCAGTAAATTTTCGATCCATTTTCACATCTGGAATCAGTGGGTCAGGATCTATTGAATGTGTATAGAAAGACACAGAACTACCTAACAGATGATCCCCTGCAAATCCAAATGACAACCTAGAATATTTTGACAAAGACGTTCTGTAGCTTACTCCTAAGCCAACATCCATCATAGCGAAATTGTTGGCAGGAAGAATTTCTGTCGTACTCAGTGAATATTGATCGAGGCCATTAAATTGATCATTAAAGTAAATATTCTCATAGTTCATATTGCGTTGGGCAATACCGAAACTAAAACCTGCTGAAAGATATCTTTTCTTGTGTGCGTTCAATGCTTTGTGATAGCTTCCGAATAGGGATAAAACATTCTGGTTGACATTGTAAACTGCGGTTCGATCAGCAATCAATGAAAAGCCTGCGCCAAAATAATCATCCTTTTGTTCGTTCGGAATGATCTTCACATCCCCATATGCCCCAAAGGTGGTAAATGCACTTTCTATAAAGCTCTTCCATTGATCGCGATAGGCGACGGTGACTCTGTAGCGTCCATCAATCGCTCCGGCAAAAGCGGGATTGAGATCCAGGGGATGTGCAAATGCCTGCGTAAATAATTTGTCTTGTGACTGACCAATCGAGGGTACAGTCAGCAACACAACAAGGCATAAAAAGAAACGATAATAGTGTGCCATAAGTTAGATCATTTGCAGGATATCATACTTGGTCAGTATGTGCATTTTCCCCGCCTGATCTTTAGCCATGACCGCAGGAATTTTTTTAGTAATGTATTTATTCAGCTGGCTGACAGCAAGATCTTCTTCAACGATTGGTAACGGTTCATCCATAATATCTGCCACCGGCTTTTCAGCGTGTGTCAATGGATTTTCCAGAATATAAGTCAACATAGTATTCTCAGACAAGACTCCGACGATTTTATCTCCTTCCATAACGGGCATTTGAGAAATATCGTATTCCTTCATCAATTGTAATGCATGTCTTACTTTGTCCTCGGCACCTACCGTAATTAACTTTTGGTCTGTACGCGCTTTCAGTAAGTCCTTCACAAGGAGCTCCTTTTTGAGAAAGCCACGCTCGCGCATCCAATCATCATTGTAAATTTTTCCGACATAGCGACTGCCATGATCATGAAATATAATGACCACCACATCATCCGCTGTGAGTCGATCTTTCAATTGCAAGAGCCCTGCAAGTGCGCTGCCGGCGGAGTAGCCAAGTAATAACCCTTCTTCTCGCGCTAGATCCCGTGCAGCCAATGCGCCGTCTGCATCTGTTACCTTTTCAAAGTGATCGATCAGCGCAAAGTCTACATTGGCAGGCAAGATATCCTCCCCAATGCCCTCGGTGATGTATGGATATATTTCCTTTTCATCAAAAACACCGGTCTCGTGATATTTTTTAAAAACACTACCGTAGGTGTCTATTCCCCATATCTGAATATTGGGATTTTTTTCTTTCAGATATTTAGCCGTTCCGGAAATTGTGCCTCCGGTACCAACACCGACAACCAGATGTGTAATTTTTCCATCAGTTTGATCCCATATTTCAGGTCCTGTACTTAAATAGTGTGCCTTTCGATTGGATAGGTTGTCGTATTGATTGGACCAGTATGAGTTTGGAATTTGTTTGCTCAATCGATCAGCTACAGAATAATAGGAACGTGGATCTTTTGGGCCAACATTCGTAGGGCAAACGATTACTTCTGCACCATGTGCTTTCAGCATGTCCAATTTTTCCTTGCTTTGCTTATCGCTGGTGGTAAAAATACATTTGTAGCCACGCACAGCAGCGACCAGAGCAATTCCCATCCCGGTATTGCCGGAAGTACATTCGATAATCGTGCCGCCCGGCTGGAGTAATCCTGCTGCCTCTGCATCATCGATCATCTGAACCGCCATGCGGTCTTTTATGGAATGTCCGGGATTGTAAGTCTCGACCTTGCCAAGAACAAGGGCTTTAACATCTTTGACGACTTTGTTGAGCCGGATTAAAGGGGTGTTCCCTATTGTTTCTAGTACGTTATTGCTTATTTTCATCGAGCGCAAATATGCGAAAATTAGCCCTTACTCAACGAATCTCCAGCTGGCAAAGAATTGCTGATCTAATATTCCCAATGCTCTTGCGACGGAAGGTGAAACTACCAGACCTACTTGAGCCGGATAGATACCGGAAGCTAGATTGCCGGCTACTTTGGCCGTTAAAGTCCTGTGCAGCATGGGATTGGTGATTTCCATGTAGGAACCAACTACCGCTGTAGGATGTAATACGTAGTACTTGGATTGATTGCTTCCGGGCTTCCATATGGCCAATCCCTTTTGTTCTTGAATAGTTTTTCCTGCTTTTTGATAATTGGCATCAAAATTTGTTATTTGAAATACCCGCAGGGAGTCTGTTGAGGTATCCTCTAAAACTTGGCTGCTATCGCTGCTATTAAAGTGATTTGGGTTGTACCAACCGAGATGAATGACCTGACCAATGGAGAGTCCTTCATCAATTCTAGGATTTAAGCCAATGAGCGTTTCCGGAGAGACACCCAGATACACTTTTGATATGCGATAGAGTGTCTCCTTTGGCTGAACACGGTAAAAAATTGGAATACTGTCCTCACCACCGGTCGGCGGTGAAAAGGTAATCGCTTCAGGATTTACGGGTATTTGAATCGGATAGCCCAGTGGAATAAAACTTGGTTCCAAATCTGGATTGACCTTCAAAAGGGTGTCCAGGCTCAGATTATACCTCGTTTTGAGACTATACAAGGTCATGCCAGGCTCCACCACCTCAATGATGATAAGGCCATAGGGATCAATGTGGTGAACAAATTTTTGAGCCATTTCGTCCTCAGAGACAGTTTGTGCCTGAAGGGGTAAGCTGGCTAAAAGGGAAAAAATAAGGAGTGATAGATAGCGCATAGACCCAGTGAATTATAGACAAATGTATTACATATTAAACAAATATGTAATATTTAATAAAAAATGTTGACTTTTGCAGTAGAGCAAGACAATACTTATGAACGCATATTGTACCATGGCAATTATCCCTGCCCGATACGGATCCCAGCGATTACCGGGCAAGCCACTGATTATGATCAAAGGAAAAAGCCTTATTCAAAGGGTTTGTGAGCGCGTCCAACAAGCGCAAAAGATTGATCATTTTTGTGTCGCCACAGATGATATTTTGATTTATAACCACGTCAAGAAGTTAGGCCATGATGTGGTGATGACCAGATATGACCAGCCATCAGGTACTTTTCGATGCGCTGAAGTGCTCAGTCAGTTTCCAATGGTCACCCATGTCGTGAATGTACAAGGCGACGAACCTCTGATCGATCCTAAACTGATTGATCGAATGGCCAGCTATATCATTGGGCAATCCGGGCTGAAAATTGCTACCCTGATGCATCGAATAGTAGCTCCGAAAGATCTAAGCAATCCTAATATTGTCAAATTGACGGTCAACACGAAGGGTGAGGCCATGTATTTCAGTCGACAGGCGATTCCTTTTGTTCGTGATTTCCCGATTGAAAATTGGCTTGATCACGGGGATTATTTCAAGCATGTAGGTATGTATGCCTACACCGCAGAAGCGCTGAAAGAAATTGAAAAGTTTTCCATCCACCCATATGAATCAATGGAGCGATTGGAACAACTGACCTGGCTATCGAATGGTATGCCTATTCAATGTTTAGAAACGGATATTCATTCGAAAGGAATTGATACAGAAGAGGATTTAAAGGAAGTATCAGCGATCATAGCTGATGCAGAAAAGTAGTTTCCTACAACCATTCTTCCAACTTTTGATTTTTTCTTTAAAAATTACTGTCCCAAAAAGGAACCATCAAAAGCAAAGGGCAATAGATCACTGATGTCATTGAGCTCTATGACTTGACCACCGGTCGTCAATGACAGAAGCAGCCGAATAGGCGCCTCCTGTGCACTCCTGTATTCATTAAGTATTTGTCGGCAGGATCCACATGGACTGGCCGGTGATTTTTGCATTTTGTTATCGACTGCAATCGCGATCGTATCAATTTGTTTTCGACCATGGGCATGAATCATAGAATACAAGGCTACTCGCTCCGCACATTGTCCGATTGGAAAAGCACCATTTTCCTGGTTAGCACCGGATATGATCGTCTGATCATTCGTTCGAATCGCCGCACCTACTTTAAAGTTAGAATAAGGGGCATACGCTTTTTGACTAGCCATCGCTGCTTCATTAATTAACACTTGATCAGCAGACGAAAGCCCACGCTTATCCTTATGAATAAAATAAGCAAATTGATGTTGATAGGATTCCATAGTGAATCAAGATAGGAACTAATCTGTAAACATGGTATCCATCGGTCACTTGGCCTATATGATTTCAAATTTGATGGGTAGTACAAAGATGACAGGAACAGGTTTTCCATTATGCTTACCTGGTTTCCAAGGGGGCATTAGTTTTACGACGCGGAGTGCTTCTTCATCAAGTCCTGCGCCAATGCCCTTGAGAATTTTTGCGTCTGAGATAGTGCCATCTACGGAGACGACAAACTGGATAAATACAGTTCCTTTTAAGCCTTGCTCAGTCGCCTCCCTCGGATATTTTAAATGCTTCCTCAAAAAAGAGTACATAGCAGCCAGCCCATTCGGAAATTCCGGTTGCTGCTGAACAGCATATGAATTAAAAACTTCTGTTTCGTTACTACCAGTTATCTCTTCATAGATTGGGGTCATATCGATGGCATTCCCACTTCCTATTGCAGTAGTGATGGTATCGATCGTAGTCGTTCCGATGATCTTAGTTTTTAGACTATCGATGGTTGGAATATCACTTTCTTCTAAAGATGATTCGTCACGCACAACAGTTGGTGGGACAAATTTTATCTGTGGTTTTGAAGGTGGAAGTATCTGCTTTGGCGGAATGTAGACAGTCTTAATTTTCTCAATAGGCTGGGTGTTTTCGAGAATGACGACAGGTATTATGTGTAGGTCTTCTGCTGTAGCCATTGATGTGTTGAAATAGTTGTGGAGGAGTGGATAACTCACCATGGAAACAAAAAACAGCAAGGCGAAGAAGATAGACCGTGACATGATGCTATCGTACTGGTGGCGTAAAGCATAGGCACCGTAAGATTGATTTCTATTCTCAAAAACAACATCATTCATTGTTTGGCTAAACAGGATTGAATTTTTCATGAGCTTGCGTTTTAGATAGACAACTTCGTCTGCTTATAAGATGCAGAAACAACAGATTTTGCACATGAAAGGCAGATTCTATACGTGGATGGAAAAAGTTTAAAGCATTAATCATGTAGGTTCCACGAGGTTTTATCATCTTTCGGCTCTCAAATGAATCTAAAGCCAGCATTTCAACAGGTAGTACAGGATGATGTCCGAATGGCTCAGTTCTTTATGCTGTGCAGGCAGCTCGGTGTTATCCTCTCGTCCGTGGTGATCGCTCGATCGCTGCCCATTACAGAAGTAGGCACTTTTGAGATGTTGATGCTCTGTGGTTATTTATTGACTTTTTTCTGGTCGGATGCCTTGCTGAAAGGATATTTGGCAAATCCTGGGGATGCCAACAAACATCATAGCAGTGCTTCCTTTTTATGGTTCTTTATTGTCATGGCATTTTTTTCAATGCTTGTGCTTGTGCTTGGCCAAAATCTTTTGTTGCCCCTTTTTGTAGGGCGATCCAATTTGTCCGGGCTTAATCTCTTTGCGGTTTACCAGGCGATGATTATTCCTTTGTGGATCGCTCCTTTTATTGGTGTTTTAAAAAAGAACAACGTCTTTTTGATGGCGATGTATGTGTTGATTGGCCCTTCCCTTGCTTGTTGGATAGGCTTTTATCAGCTTCCGGATATTTATGGTGTTTTGATCGGATTGTCCGGTTATGCGTTTCTAGGTTTAGGGTGGGTTGTTTTGCAAAACAAATTTGTTCGACAGCTACAATTGAAAAAGCTTGTAATTGCTTTGTGGCCGGTGACATGGCCCTTGGTATTGTATGCTATATCCAGTGGCATGGCGAGAAGTTTTGATTTATGGTTGGTTGCTCGTGAGTTTAGTGAATCAACGTTTGCCATCTTCAGATATGGGGCGAGAGAATTTCCGATTGTGGTAGCCTTCGCGGCGGGTTTGAGTACGATCATGATTCCGAAGCTTAAATCAAAAGAAGCCTTAAGTGAGTTGAGGTTGAGATCGACCCGACTCATGCACTATGCAATTCCGACAGTGGCTGTAGTAATGGTGTTAAGCCCATTTTTGTTTGTTTGGTTTTTTGGAGAGGATTATAAAGCTAGCGCCATCATTTTTAATGTTTATTTATTGCTGGCCATCACGCAGTTGATATTTCCACAATCCATTTTGATTGCTCGTGAAGAGACTAAATTGCTATGGTTTGTTTCCATTGCGGAGTTGTTGATTAATGTATTCGCAAGTTTAATTTTGTTGAATTATTTTGGACTGGTGGGAATTGCCTTTGGCACCTTGATTGCCTTTGTCGCAGAAAAGTTCATCTTATTGATACTGGTGTACAAACGTTATGGAATTAGTCCGCGTATGTTGGTTAATCCGTTGGTTTGGTTTGCATATGCACTCCTCCTTATCACAACATTTATAGCTACGAAATGGATGTTTGGCATATAGATAACCTCGTTAAAGAAATAGAACGAAAAGGAATAGCTTCTGATCGGGAGGCCAGGAGTATGGCTCGATGGATCAAAGAAGATATATTGCCCTTTGGTAATTATAAGCATGTGATTGGCAATGAAAGCAAAGGTGAAGCCTTGGAAAGAATATTGGATCGACTTGTCTTTGGCGAGCCAGTTCAGTATATCGCTGGGCATGCCTGGTTTTTTGGCTATAAATTCAAAGTAAATCAAAGTGTACTTATTCCGAGGCCGGAAACGGAGGAGTTGGTTGACTGGATTTTAAAAGATTTTAAGACAGGAGATAAATCCCATTTGCGGATTCTGGATATTGGGACGGGTAGTGGGTGTATCGCACTGACTTTGAAAAAAGAACTTGGGGATCAATGTACTGTTGTGGGTATTGATATCTCCAAAAAAGCACTTGAAGTAGCTACAGAAAATGCCCTTGGATTAGATGTACAAATGGAATGGATAGAAATAGATTTTTTGACATCAGACGGTGAAATCTCTGAGCCTTTTAATATTATCGTCAGCAATCCTCCCTATGTAGGGAAAAATTATATCAGTCAACAGATGGTCGATCTGTTGACGTATGAACCTGAAGAGGCGTTGTATCCCAATCATGACGATATTGATATTTTTTATAGAAAAATAAGTGAGTGGGGTGGTAAGTTGTTGGTTCCGAATGGAGTATGTTACCTTGAAATCAATGAATTTAGAAGGGAATCAATAGAAACGCTCTTCCGGGCAAATATTTGGAAGAATATTGAAATCAAAGAAGATTTGCAAGGTTTGCCAAGAATGCTGAAGGCAACGCTATCTTAAATCCAGTCCGCAAGCAGCACTTTTAGATGATTGCGTATCATCTAATTGATTGGTGCTCCATCAGTGCTATATCTTAGATTTAAATAAGGTTGACAGCTTATTCGGTTTGAATCCGCTTACAAGATTCAATTCTTGAAGAGAAACTTAAAGTGAAATCCATAAGTTGCTGATCTGCAAATTATTACATATAGAACATTTGTTCTTTATTTGAGAAAATCAGAGTATAATCTATTGCGAATTAGCTATTTAACGATATATAATTTGTATCTTGTGAGAGGCTTTGAGAAACCATTGGGCAAAATTTTATTTATTGGGCAAGTAATTATACAATTCTAACATGCGAACAAGACTTTATCTGCTATGCTTCTGTATGGGGCTTTACCTATTTAGTGTAGCACAACCTGCTAATGATAATTGTGGAAATGCCATTCAAATTACTAATTTGAATGGTGGCTGTACCACAGTTTCTGATAATATGCTAGCCACAGAAGACATCGGGCCAAGCTCATGTACAGCAGGTTCAAACCTCAATATGTGGTTTTCTTTTGTTGCTCAAGGGCCAAGTGCAGAAATTACTGTTACTGGAGCCATCGGTACACCTGAGATTACCTTGATTGAATTTCCCAATACGACATGTAATGGAGCAGATGCCGAAGAGCTTGATTGTGTTACAGGCACAGCACTTGTAACGGATAATACAATGGACGTTGGTAGTACCTATTTTGTCATGGTGGCCTTTTCGAATAATGCAGATGGCAATTACGACATATGTATTGATAACCCGACGCCGGCACCGAATGATGATTGTATGAATGCCACGGTCCTGTCAGACCTTGATGCAGCATGTAATCAATATTCAAACGATTTTCCTTCAACAGATATATTAATTCCTGGATGCTTTACAGGTTCAACCTATAATGTTTGGTATTCTTTTACTGCAGTAGGTGTAAGTTTAGATGTACATATGCCGAATGCAGGCATTGGTGTGAGTCAGATTGCTGTCATTGATTTTGTTAACAATTGTAATCCATCCGGTGCCGTTCAGCTTGGTTGCGCCACAGGAACAAACCATATATTGATAGACGGGTTATTAACGATTGGTGATACATATTATGTGGTAGTTGGTTTTCAAAATTCAGATTTTAATGGTAATGGTGTAGGGAATTTTGAGTTATGTATTGATAACCCAGAGCCGGCACCGAATGATGATTGTGATATGGCCATCGTCATTCCAACGAATGTTTTGAGTGATCCCACCACCTGTTATGATGTCATAAATGGATTTGACCTTACAAATGATTGGCCATCTACAGATATAGGGACCTTTGGTTGCTGGAATGGCTTTAATTATAATATATGGTATTCATTTGTTGCTCAAGGGAATGATCTTGATGTTACCGTTGATCCGGTTTTCGTTGGAACTGGTCAGATCGCTTTAGTTGAATTTACCGGTAATCCATGTGAATTAGCAGGGGCAACGCTATTGGCTTGTTCCAATACGGGTACGCTGGACTACAACGATGATCTGGTGATCGGCGATACGTATTACATTTCAATCGGTTTTAACAATAATGCGATTGGTGATTTTTGTATGAATGTGTTTAATCCGGTACCACCGGAAAATGATCATCCTTGTGATGCCATAGCTCTTGGGACCGATGGCGACTGTGAAAATGGAACTACCATTTATGCTAATCCTGAAGGGTACTTTGTGCCTAATGCTTGTCAGGCTTCCGATGATAATACAGTTTGGTACACCATCAATATGGCTGATCCGGACAATGTAGGATATGAAATCGATTTTAGCTTTATAAATGCACCTAATGGAGCCCAAGTATCAATCATCCTTTGGAACCTAACGGACTGTAATCAACCGGGGCAAATTGTATTCTTTAATTGTGGTGCCCCACCAACGGCTCCGCTCGAATGGGGTCCTGTCGATGAAACAGTTACCTACTACTTGTCAGTCTCTACCTCCGAAGCACATGAAGCTGAATTTGAGATTTGCGTAGATGAAGTGCCCCCTTGTTTTATGAATGATATCTGTGCAGAAGCTACAGTGATAGACAATGTTCAATCGGATATGGCTTTTGTTTGTGAGGATGGTTGTAACCTTTTTGCAGATCCGGAAACCTTCAATAATACATGTCAAATTGGCGTTTTTCCTACTGTTTGGTATCAAGTTACGACTGATGGAGCCGCTGCGCTCATGAATATCCAGGTAAGTAGTGATGATTTTGATGCGCCAACGATATCATTGTTTATAGCACTGCCAGATTGTAATAGTCTTCAACAAGTACCACTCACGACAAGTAATCTTCCTTGTGTCGTAGGATCTAATGGAGAAGCAGAAGCCTTTGGAACTGATGTGGGAGCTAGTGCTATTTATTATATAGCGGTGAGTTCATTAAATAACGTTGGAGGTAATTTTGAAATTTGTGTTAATACGATTTCAGCGGCCTCTCTTTGTGTGACTTCAAGAAATATTATGATCACCGGCCGATCATCTAATGGTCCGCTGGAAGGCCCATTTTTTCCGGGTGAAACAATTAGTGTGTGTATGAATGTAAACTCTTACACGGCCGCTAATAATGGTTGTCAGTGGTTCCAGGGACTTATCCCTGTTTTTGGCAATGGATGGGATCCATCTTCCTTTGATGGCGATGGACAACCGTTGAATGCAACTGTTAATGGAAATGCTATCCCTGGAGCAGGAAATGGATTGTACGGATCCGCTCAATGGGATTGGTTTGTAGATGTGGATTATCATCACGATCACGTTTTCTATCAATTAGGTGATTTTGATGGGAATGGGACAATCGATATGTGTAATATCCTTTATGACCCAGATTGTCCCAATACAGGTGGCTTAATGGGTGGCTGTTGTAACCCATGTTGGGGTGCACCGCTTGGTACGATATTGCCGGGTGGATGGTTTTCTTATGGTATTAATGGTAGTTGTCCTGAACCTGGACCACCCATACGCGTGGATTGGGGAGATGGAAATACTTGCGGTGCAGGCATGGGCCCATGGTCTTTTTGTTTTGACTTGAATGTTAGAGATTATCCGGACTGCCTTGAAGATGTTTCAACAATGACATTAAGTCTTGGATTTTTCACTACAGCGGATGGAGAAACAGGCGCATGGACAGGAAATTCGAGTATTTGTGCGCTGGATCAACCTGCCTTTGTGACCTTGCCTATGTGTTGTTCTGAATTGGCAGAAGGGTTTGATATGTTAGACCCTATATGTAGCGGACAGCAATTTGTTTATTCCATTGATGAACCCGATGTAGATTATTGGGAGTGGACTGTAGATGGCGGTGTTGTTACTGGGGGACTCCCCGGTTCGGGAGGTCCAGGAACAACCATCATTAATACACTTACAAATAATAGTTCCGATCCTGAAATAGTTACATACACCTTCCTAGGTTTCGCCGGTGGCGCATGCCCAGTTTTTCAAAAAGAGGTTACAATAGAAGTCTTCCCGTCCATCATGGTGGAGCTGGACCCAATCATTATGTGCTCTACACCAACGATGCCTTATACGCTTACACCAACGGTAACGGGTGGTTCCGGAAATTATGAGTATTTATGGACACCAGGAGGTGAGAATACTGCCAGTATTTCGATTCCTAACCCTGTCAATGGTACACAATACAAAGTCCGAGTGACAGACGACGTAGGCTGCTTAGGAGGGGCGATATTAATCTTAAATGTTTATACAACCTTTCCGGTTGATATTATAGCTCCGATTACAGAACAATGCGAACAGGAGGGACCTTTGGAATTAACTGCTACGGCTTCCGGAGGTATTGATCCTTATGGTTTCGAGTGGACCTTCCCCAATATGAATATGGCGGTTACTGAAATGATAATCTCAGATCAAACAGGTAAGCATATAGTCATTGTAACGGATAGTGAGGGATGTATTGGAAAAGATTCAATGAATATAGCATTCTTCGCAACACCTGAGGTTTATATTGATGCTGTAGATGGTGCACTAGCTATTTGTGAAGGTGAATCAACAGAGCTTGCTGGTGTCGCCTCCATGGGAAAATCACCATATATATACGAATGGGATACACCGGATGGACCTGAGTCAGGTAAAAATATTGAGGCATTTTCGCCAGGCATATATATGGTAACCGTAGAAGATGCCAATGGTTGTACAAATAGTACCGAGATTGAGATCGAAGCACAACCGGAACCGAATCCATCACTTGGACCGGATTTAGTGGTTTGTGATTTTGAAGATCCTGTAGAACTTATCGTGACACCGGATTATGAAGACTACAAATGGTCTATTGGTAGCATGGCGGACGGATTACAATCTATTGAAGTTTATAATGCTGGAATTTATACCGTTACAGTAACCAATGAATTTGGTTGTACCGGAGATGTTTCTATGGAAATTTTAACTTTCCCACAACCACCTTTCGAAGTACCGGATACATTCGAATATTGCCCGGGCGGGTCTGTAACCATCGACGCTGATGATTATGGTGGTCCTTGGGATAATTACATTTGGCTGCAATGTCCGTTATGTATAAATGAAATGACTGTAAGTACTCCAGGTATTTACTCCGTGATCGTCTACGATTTCAATGGTTGTACAGCTACTCAACAGTTTGAAGTGATTGAAAACTCATCTGTTGTTGTTGGCTTGGATGGCGATGATATTATATGCACAGGTGAAACAATTACACTGACGGCTTTGCCTGGGTTTATTTCTTACGTTTGGTCACCGAATGCCGGTGGCAGTACAGTCAATACGGCTGATGTGACAGCTCCTGGGCAATACTTTGTAACTGTTGTAGATGATATGGGTTGTAT
>JBBKXT010000077.1:0-4303 GCA_037969625.1 Saprospiraceae bacterium | reverse complement strand
AGTAATGTATCATTGAAAACCCTTAACTTTACACAGAGATGAAAAAAATTAAAGAACTTACAGCAATTATAGAGCGAGAAGTTGATGGTTATGTTGCACTTTGTCCTGAGCTTGATATAGCCAGTCAAGGGGATACTATCGAGGAAGCACGTGCTAATCTCATTGAAGCACTTGAGCTTTTTTATGAAATGGCCCCGGAAGAAGAGATAACACGTAGAACTCACGAAGAGGTATTGATTACGCGTGTTCAAGTAGCAATCTAATGAGAACCCTGTCCGGGAAAGATGTTTGCTTGATATTAGAGAAACACGGGTACGTTCAAGTACGACAAAGAGGAAGTCATATTATTATGCAGAAACAAGCTAAAGATTCCAGTACCACTATTCCTGTTCCAAACCATAAAGAACTGAGAATCGGAACACTCCGATCCATCATTAGACAAAGTGGTATTGAGAAAACAGTTTTCGAATAATTCCACCGTTTCTATCATCAGATGTGCTTAAGCAGGGGTTTACTATATATAGTGACTTTGAAAGTTTAATCGCGAATTTGGACGAAGGTGTCCAAAAAAACTTAAACAACATCAGCCTGGTAGTGAATATCTTTTAGAAAACAACTAATTGCTAAACCAAAAAAAATGAAATACACCGCCACCACGCCAAAAGAATATATCGACTCGCTTCCTGAAGATCGCAAAGAAATCATCACAAAACTTCGAAAAGTAATTCTCAAAAATCTCCCCAATGGGTTTGAAGAGCAGATGAGTTATGGGATGCTGGGCTATGTGGTACCCCATAAATTATTTCCTGACGGATATCATTGTGACCCTAAACTACCTTTGCCATTTATCAATCTTGCTTCTCAGAAGAATCATATAGCCTTTTATCATATGGGGCTTTATGCTGGTCTCCACATGGATTGGTTTATTGCTGAATGGCCTAAGCATTCAAAAAAGAAATTGGATATGGGGAAGAGCTGCATTCGTTTTAAAAAATCTGAAGAGGTGACGGTCGAATTGTTGGGTGAGCTTTGTACCAAAATCACCCCGAAAGAATGGATCGCCACCTATGAGGAGAATGTCAAAAGCAAGTAGGGTTTTGTCAGTGAGGTAATCTGCTTTAGATGGCCTGTTATCACTCCATTTTAAGAATGTCCCCCTTTTTTTGAGGCTACCGGAAAAATCAGGTATAAATTTTGCATACCTGAGGAATATGATTCATAAATTACCTTTTCGGCTACTTGTTTTATTCATTTTATTGACTGGATTTTCCAGCCTGAGTGCTCAGATCGTCAATATCGAATCGCGGCGTATCAAAACAGATACGACCGGGTTTTTTGGAGGCCTTCATTTTAGTTTTGCCGGTTCGAAAACTACAAAATCTATTGTGGCCTTTGGCGCCGGAACTTTTCTGGAATATAAACCAAGTAGAAAGAAGGATCCTTTGTATAGTCGTGACTTGTGGTTGTTTCTGACAGACTTTAATCTCGTCAGTGGTGATCAGGAAAAATTTTCAAATACCGGTTTTGGTCATTTGCGGTTTATTCGTAAACTCGGAAAGGATTATAGCCGTTTGGGAGAGTTTGTTCGCTGGGAAACGTTTACACAAATTCAGTACAATGACCTCACCAAGATTGGCACAAGGGTTTTGTTTGGTACAGGGCCCCGTATTAAACTGACTGATTCAGAAGTATCAAAATTCTACCTCGGAATCGCTTACATGTATGAATATCAGGAATTAATTGATCCTTTTGTGATTTTGAGGGAGAACAGAATGAGTAGCTATTTTAGTTTTACGTTGCTTCCGGAAGAGGCAGTTACTTTTATCAGTACAACCTATTTCCAACCTGTCCTATCCGATTTTGGTGATTACAGGCTGAGTAATGAAACCTCTCTTTATCTAAATATTACGGAAAAATTCGCTTTCAGCTTTTCGTTTAATTACAATTACAATTCTTCGCCTCCATCTGAAGTACCCTCGAGCACTTATTATTTTAAGAATCGATTGGAGTATGCTTTTTGATTTTTGGAACTTAGACTATTGGACCTGAGACCTGAGACGCTTGACTTTTCGACGCACGACCTTTAAATTAGAAAATTGAGCAAGAAGCACAGGGCATTGTGCCTGGTGTGTAGGGTGTAGTTAATCCCTGCCCCGACGGGGGTGAGTGTCAAGCGTCTAAAATCTACAAGCCCCAGGTCCAGATGAAGGACTGCGCTCCAATCCCAGGTCCACAAGTCTCAGGTCCCAGGTCCAGTGAAGGACTGCGCCTTCACTGTGGGTCCCAGATCCAGATGAAGGACTGCGCTCCAATCCCAGGTCCACAAGTCCCAGGTCCACAAGTCTAAGGTCCCAAGTCCACAAACCCCGTTCCCAGGTCCAGTGAAGGACTGCGCCTTCACTGTGGTACCAGATCCAAAAGTCCCAGGTCTAGCCAAATGTTAATTTTATCTTAAAATACGAAACACTTCGTACTATATAACACAAAACCTCTATTATTGTGTACGAAACACTTCGTATTATGATCATGAAAGACAATATTCAACCCACCCAAGGCGAACTGGAGATCCTGCAGATTCTGTGGAAAAAAGGCCCCAGCACCGTCAGAGAAGTAAATGAATTACTCAATCAGGATCAGGAAAAGTCCATTGGGTACACCACAACCCTCAAAATCATGCAGATTATGTTCGAAAAGAATTTGTTGTCACGCAACGATTCCCAGCGAACACATGTCTATTTAGCGGAGGTGAGAGAGGGCAATATTCAATCAGCCTTACTCGATCGTTTTTTAAATGCCGCCTATAAAGGTTCTGCGTCGAAACTGGCCATGCACTTGCTGGGCAATCACGAAACCACTCCGGATGAACTCGCGGAGATAAAAGCCCTTATTGATAAACTCGAAAAAAACAAACCATCATGAATTTAGATCTTTCCTGGATGGAGTCTGACTGGACTCAGGCATTAGGCTGGACTTTTGTCCATTCGATTTGGCAAATTGCACTCATCGGTTTAGCCTTGTTTGTCATCTTGCGATTTGTACCCAGACGAAATGCAAATGTGCGCTATACAATTTCCACTTTAGCCCTTTGGCTCATTGTTAGTACCACCCTCGCTACTTTCATACTTATGTTGCCCACCGGTGGCCAGATGATCTATTCAGCTAATGATGTCTTATATGTTGGGAGCGAAAATCCGCTCACCTTGACAGAACGTATTGCTGCCTGGTTGGAAGTACGCATGCCGATGATGCTCATGATTTGGGCCGGAGGTGTTACGATCCTGATGATCCGCTTGCTGCTGAGCCTTGGTTGGGTGCGGCACCTCAAAACAACTGCGATGCCTGAGAAAGAAATACAGCAAACCTTAAATAGTATTCTCAGCAGACTACAATTGAAAATAAAACCCTTGGCAGCAAGTACACCTTTAGTGTCATCACCGATGACGATAGGCCACCTCAAGCCTCTGATCCTTTTTCCAATTGGCATCCTAAATCAACTATCCATCAAAGAAGTTGAGGCTATCCTGACACATGAACTCGCCCACATCGTCCGAAAGGATTATTTATCAAATCTGGTTCAGTCCTTTATTGAAACTTTATTTTATTACCATCCGATCACCTGGTGGATTTCAGAAGTGGTGCGATCCGAACGTGAAAACAGAGCAGATGACCTCGCTGTTGCCTGGTGTGGTGATCAACTGAGTTATGCCAAAGCCCTTATAACCGTGCAAGAAATGCAGGTAGGTCAGGGACCATCACTCGCCATTGGATTTGCCTCCCGGAAAGGAGCCATGCTGGCGCGCATAAAACGTATTCTCAATGTCCCTTATAAAAATCATAATCAAATGGAAAAAACAGTTCTTTTAAGCCTTACTACGCTATGCTTTTTAGCTTTCACCCTCACCAGCCACACAAAAGCAGATCAGGTCATCAACGAAAATCTGCCGATTGAAACCATCGTAACGCTACAGGAAATAGAATCCGATTCAATACCAACAAAGGGAAATTATCGGGTGCATAAAAAAACGGATAGTCAGGATATCAGTGTGGAAGTTGAAGATGGTGTCATTAAACAGTTAACTGTCGATGGCAAAGAAGTTGCACCCGCAGATTTTAAAGGGTATGATTTTCAAGTGAATGAGCTCTTTGGAAATATGCGCGCGCCACAATCAATGAATAGTTTTGATTTTGAAATACTGCCCATGCCGGAAGTGCTCTATGACTTTAAAATGCCACCGATCCCGGAGATGAATTTTCAGTATTTAGCTGATGGTCATGAGTTTCATTTTGAAGGTCAGCACCCCGG
>JBBKXT010000076.1:0-5308 GCA_037969625.1 Saprospiraceae bacterium | reverse complement strand
CCGCTATCTATACCTTCTTGAATTGCAGTCTTAAGTGCATAGAATTTTTGTTCCTCCTCTTCTAAAAGCCTCAATCCGGCTCTGATTACTTCACTTGCATTTTTATACCTTCCTTCATTGATTCGGAACCTCACGAAATCTTCAAAATGTTCGCCTAAGGCTATTGATGTATTCTTTCCCATGGTTGCAATTTTGTATAAAGTTACCAATTTTAGGTAACAATTGCAAATTTTTATTAATCCTACATAACGGTTTGCAGCGTGGCGAAGTGACGGATTTGGAAGCACTGACTTTCAAATAAGCACTAATGTTTATTAGAAATCCGAATGTTCAATTTAGCACTGAACCCGCCATTTTACCAAACGACTGTTATCGGCTGTTCTTTTTTCGTCATTATGATTTAAACTTTTCAAATGTCTTTCCATTAAATTTATATGCACCATTTTCGTGTGTTCCAAGCCAAAGGTTGCCATTGTTATCTTTGTAAATGCTGAATAAAGTAATGTCTTTTGAGTTTGCTTGAACTGGATAGTGTGTAATTTTTGTTCCATCATATTTCCAAACGCCACTACGATAAGTTACAAACCACAAATTATTCTCGTTGTCTCTTACTGTTGAAAGATACTCCTTTAATCCACTTGTATTTTTTCCATCTAAACTGCCTATGCTTTCGTGTCTTGTATAAAACTTATTGCTTTTTAATGTTATACTGTCGTATATACTATATCGGTTTTCGGTATTAAACCAAAAGTCGCCATTTTTGTCTTCCGTAATTGAACGCACTCCATTTGCCCCTTCATTGCGAAATTCTGTCACATCTTCCTCTGTAATCCATTCGAATGATATTCCATCGTAACGACATACTCCAACTGGATTTGTGCCAAACCAAATGTTTCCTTTCATGTCTCTATAAATGCTATAAACTTCAAATGGATTGCTAAGTTTAGGTGGCTTTGGAAGTGTCAATTCATAAAGGGTATTTCCATCAAATCGGTAAACTTTTTGATTGGCTTGATAAGCATTTATTAGCCACAAATCATTCGCTTCAAGTTTCCATTCATTAATTGGGGTTGCTATGATATTGGTAAATGATTTTCCGTCAAACTTTGTTATTGTAGAATTTGGGTTCATACCTGTAAAATATAGGTTGCCCAGTTTATCTTCTTTTATATCATCAACTCTATTGATATACAAACCGTGTTTTGTCGTGTAATTTATTAAAGTTTTACCGTCATATTTGTACACACCTGTTTCCCAACTACAAAACCAATATGTATTTTTCTTGTCTTGATAAATCACCATAATACTGCTTCCAAGTTCTTTTACGGTGTCACCACTTACATTTGTTTCTTTTAAATGGATAGAATGGTTCTTCGAATTAGACGGCTGCCCATTGCACGAAGTTAAAATGGATAGAATGCCAAAAATCAAGAGTGTTGTTAATTTCATTTCTGTCTGTTTGTTTAGTGCTGTCTGTCATAGAATAGCCGATAACGCCTAACTATGAAACGTGTCCCGAAGGGCATGTTTTTATTGCGATTGTTGGCATTAGTTTTCATTCGTCAATAGCATAAAGTTTGTTCATTTGTGAACTCATTACACTTTCAGGTGTCATTTTTAACATTAGTTTCATAAATGGCCGGCCAATTGTACTATGAGCCATTTTCCCAAATTGCCAAGAGGTATTGACAATGTAGTCAACTTTTTTTCTCCTTTTTAATTGAAACACTTCAAAAGCTTCTTCTACGTTTTGTGGTGATTTGGACAAACATTTACTGATGTAAAAAGCATCCTCAATACCCTGACATGCTCCTTGTCCCATATTAGGAGTAGTGGCATGCGCGGCATCACCTAGAAGACACACTTTGTCGTTGTGCCAAGTAGGAAGTCTCTTTAAGTCCTGAAGAGTTGCTTGATGAATATTTGTTGATTCTGTATTCGTGATAAGTTTATTTATAACTGGAGAGAAACCCTGAAAAAGACTAGTGATATAATTTTTTCGCTCTTGGTTTTCGATTTTTTTCAGATGCTCAATATTTGCGACTGCAAACCAATACACTTCCCCTTCCTCGATTTGAGAAAATCCAAATCTGATTTGTTTTCCCCAAGCTTCTTGTCCAAGGCTTTTTAAAGAGTCTGGCAAGTTCATTTTAGATATACCTCTCCAGCAGACTTGCCCTGAATTACGTGTTGATGAATTAGGGAAAAGTGCATTTCTAACTGACGAGTCAATCCCGTCAGCTCCCAATATTAAATCTACCGGAACTTCTCCATTTTCAAAATGCAGATGGCCGCCACCTGAACCAAACTTATGGCCGATGTATTTTTTATTTAGATGAACTTCATTTGATTTTAGTACTTCGTTATACAGAATATTTTGGAGCTTGGCGCGATGAATCGCTATTGTCTTGTTTCCATCCTCATCTTGTACAACCTCACTTTTTATTTTTTTAAAAGGGATGAGCTGATTATTGGTGATTTCCATCTTATTGAGCTCCGTTCCTTGTTTCTTAATCTTATCTTTTATTCCAAGCCAATCCAAAACTTTAATTGCATTCGGTTGAAGCCAAATGCCAGCTCCAATTTCATTGAGTTCAACGGCTTGTTCGTAAACAACTGATTCGATTCCTAATTTGCGTAATGCCAGGGCCGTTGTAAGCCCAGTAATTCCTCCACCTATAATTCCTATTTTCATATTTCTACAATTGATGGTATTGTTGTGTGCTTGCGTTTATTTATTTAGGGTTTAATAATTTTTCTATTCAGCTTTATTTGAATTCGACTCAACAAGTGGTTGAAATCCTCCATATACCATTCTTTCTGGATTAAAAATTAATCTTTTCGGGTCTGTTAATGGAACAATTAATTCCGTCATTCTCGAATCATCTGGAACTTTTTTATTAGCTCTATCGCGAATCTCTTTTGAGGGGAAAACAACCCAACCAAAGACTACAACTTCACCTTCTTTTAAATCCACTAATTCCACGAAAGAACGAGTGCCTTCTAATTTTAAATCTTCTCCGACATACTCAAAGTATTCAATTGCTCCATATTCTTTCCAAATTTCAGCTACTTTTTCAGCGACATCTTTGTATTCTTTCAGATAAATACGCGGAACAGGAAGTACAAATCCGTCTATATAATTTCCCATATTATTTCTTTCTCTGTAATGGTTTTCAGTTTGCACACAACGTTTCGGTCTACCCAACAGCAGTCCCGATAGCTATCCGGATGCCGAAAGTCTGTCTTTGACCTTGCTCCGTCGTGCTCCGTCGCTTCGGCTCTGCGCAAGACATCCTGATGTATCGGGAGATGTCAGGGAGTTTTTGTTTAAAGTTAGGATTTTACTTTGATTGCCATAGCTTTAGCGGAGACAATTTTCTATGTATTAAGCCCTGCTGGTGCGGTAGCTTTTGTTGGCTGCAGTATTTTATTCGAGAGTAATTGTAACGGAGTCATTTTTCATTATGCAGGATGTTTTCGAGCTCCTAGAAATAAAGTGGTTAGAGAAATTTTTATCCGATCTTTTTATACCCCAATGGACATTTAACATTGGAATGCCGTATTCATCGATTTCAACTGTTTTCCATTTTGCATTGAAATGTTTTATTACTCCATGATTTGGTATTGGGCCACTTGTTTTGAAATCAAAAGTATTTTCTTCATAGAAATGTGGAGGCTGAAGTGAATAGTAAATTGTATCTGTTGACAATAAAGGTTCATTAATGAAATCTAAATAAATATCTAAGTTGATAGAATCTCCTAAGTACAAATTTAGGTTTTCTAAACTTTTTTGGTTAGGTAAAATATACTCAATGGAATCTTCTTCAATTATTAATTTTGTCAAGTCGATATCAAATAAAGAATATTCATTAAACGACCAATTCAATCCTTGTCTTACTAGTTTGTAGGTGAAGCTGAAATTTCCATTTGTATCTGTAAGTGTAGTGCCTAATAAATAATTGTATTCGCGAGATATATAAAAATTAATCGTTTTTATTGATGTATGCTCACCTTGACAGTTAGCATATATTCTGCCACTAATAGTGTATTCAAACTCTTTTGGAGAAGTGTCAATGCCACAACCTAAACATCCATCATCGTCATCTTTTTGGCAGCTTACAACCAAGATAATAAGGCTGAAGGTGATTAAACGTATAATATATTTCTTCATTTTGCTTTTATTTTATTGCAACCAACGTTCAAGTACATGCGTCGTGTTGGCTATTAGCCGTCATAATCGTCATGTACATTATTATGGCTGCGTCTTTATTTATCCGATACTGATATTTAGAGATTTACCAAGTCCAATTTCAATTAGCTTATAAAATGTACTTAATTGTATATCACTTTTACCAGTTTCAATGCGAGATATGTAACTTTTCTTAGTCCCGGTTTTATTAGCCAATTGTTCTTGAGTCATTTTAGCTTCTTTTCTTGCCTCCTGGAGCATCACACCTAATCTAAAAGAAAGCGAATCGGCATCAAATTTTGCTCTAGATGCGGTTCCTTTTGCGCCTCTATGTTTTGTCAAATGGTCATCAAATGATGTTAATTTATTCATAACTTCCTCTTTTTGATTTTGAAATATTCTGTTTTAAGTTTTATTGCCAGTTCCAATTCCTTATTAGGCGTCCTTTGACTCTTCTTTAAGAAGCAGTTTGTAAGTACCACTAATCTTCCTTTGTCGAAGAAGCAAAAGATTCTAATATCGCTATACACAGTAGATACTTTGATTTCATAGAGACCGTCTGAACCCGTCAGAAACTTCAAAAATTTCTTTGGTACTCTTTCTTCATATTTGATGAGGTCAAGTACATAGTCAATTTTATCTTTTACTTTTTCAGATTGCTTTGCATAGAAATCTGCGAAATAGCTGCCGAACAATACGATCTTCCGCTTCATATTCACAAAGTTAACTAAATAGTGAACAATATGCAAATGTAAAAAGTTCTATTTATTCAATAGTGATTGTACATTTTAAGGAGTAGGCCACTTGTTAATGAGCCATAACGTTCCGGACTACCCGACGGCAGTCCCGCTAACTATTGGGATGCCGAAAGTCTGTCTTTGCCTTGCTCCGTCGCTGATTCCGATCGATCGGAAATGGCGCAAGCGACCGAAGCTGGCCAAGGCTTGCGTTAAGCCAAGCGATCCCGATGAATCGGGAGATGCCAGGGAGTTATTCTTTAAAGTTAAGTTTTTCCTTTGATTGCCATAGCTTTAGCGGAGGCAATTTTCTATGTTAAAATCCCTGCTGGTGAGGTAGGTTTTGTTATCGGCGGGCTTCTTTTATTCATTAAAATAT
>JBBKXT010000075.1:0-18151 GCA_037969625.1 Saprospiraceae bacterium | reverse complement strand
TGTGCCCCATCCCCTCCTGAAAGCTTAGTATAGGTTCCATAGTGGGTACTGATACTTGTATTATTTATTTCCTGATGTAAACCATACTGATCACCTGTTCCTGCACCACTTAAAGTATTCTTTACGCCTGTGTGATCTCCCGATCCGTTGCCCAGAATGGAATTATTGACACCAAAGTGATCTCCATCTCCTGAAATATTTATGTTATTATATAATCCATACTGGAGCCCTGTGCCAGTACCTAATAAATTATTACGAGATCCATAGTGAACACCCAATCCGTTGCCCACAAGTTCATTATATGTACCATAGTGAACCGAATTTCCAGAATTGCCTACATAATTAAAAGCGCCATACTGCGCTCCGGTGCCACTACCGACAAGAAAGCTAGAGGATCCAATATGAATACCCGTCCCATTCCCTTCAAGAAGATTGTATGCTCCACGATGCGTTCCATTGCCATTTCCCGACATTGATGTATACACTCCATAATGGTCACTTCCCCCGGAATTGAAAATTGAAAAGTACCCGCCATATTGTTGTCCGCTACCACTTCCGGATAAGGATGTGAAGTTTCCGAAATGGTTCCCTGTTCCGCCTCCTGATAATGAACTATTTATCCCATAATGATCCGCATTTCCAGAATTACTTATGCTTTGAAGCAAACCATACTGCAATCCAGATCCAGTACCAGCTAGTGAATTATTGGTTCCAACGCGTGGTCCTGACCCGGATCCAAGAAGCGAATTGTACACACCATAACTAAAAAAATTAGAGGCGTTATTAATTTGTTGATAAGCACCGTAATTGATTCCGGTGCCACCTAAAAGTCTCGAATACGTCCCATAGTGGCTACCACTTCCCACATTATTTATGTCATGGTACACGCCATACTGGTTTCCAGAACCTGATCCGGTGATTTTAGAAGACAGACCCGTCCGGTTTCCAGTCCCATCTCCTTGTAATTCAATTGAAGCCCCTAGAGCATTATCATTTGAACTATTTTCATTTGATACTTTTAATGAAATTTCATCATCACTGAATACATCAAGCGCATAATGCGCACTATCTTTTCCAATCGCCACATGACCCAAATGATAGATATCGTCATGGATGTCCTTAGAGGATTCCAACGTACCTTCTTTAAACCATCCGGAAGAAATCAACTCCTGCCAGCCAAGCGCGCTGCGAAACCAAAATGATTCTGTGTCCGTATCAAACACGAGCAGACCGATGGCGGGCATGCTTATACCGTTACGTTGCATAGAATCCATTCGCGGTATTAGTAGTCCTTTATCCGTACTCTTAATATCCAGTAAGGCACTTGCGTCCGGCACAGATCCATCTGAATTTATTCCTACAGATTGTGCTATTAATTCATTCCCAAAAAAAACAAGAGGAATACTAAAAAATGCTTTATCGAAAAAAATCTTAATCTTGAATACATAGCCTTTAAATTTTATTTAAAGGTCAGGCTATTTCTACTTTCCCACCTCACCCAAAAGGGTGAGGCCTATTTAAAATATCATGGATAGAATTGGCTGGGATTAGCCAGTAATAAGAAGGAATTAATAAAAATAATCAGTAGTGTTTAAAATAAATTTTAAACACTTTGCTTTCTATATAACAGCATAATTTGATACTTTTTTTGCGGAAAAAAGTATTCAGTGTCTTTTCAATTTCGACAGACTTGAGGAGTTTGTTAGCACAATGTTTTATGCGCTAACGTGAAATTCATTCGCCTTCTTCAATTTTTATTCTTTTGTTAAAACAAAATCCATCAGCCCGTTAATCAACTGATGCAGCTGAATCAGACAGCAGTTGCATAATTTCATCAATCAGCTTTTGTTGTTTAAATAACAATTCTTTTAGTTCATCAATCTCTTTTTGTTGCTTTAATGGCAATTCTTTTAGTTCATCAATTTCTTTTTGTTGCTCCTGCATGGCATTGACCATCACTGCGTTTAACAAACCATAGGCGATGCCCATTTCGCCGTCTTCGCCACTGACTACTTCAGGAATAATTTCTTTCATCTCCTGCGCGATGAAACCTATTGACTGAGAATCATCTGTTTTGTATTGATAACTTCTTGGCTGCATGCGCATGACTTCTTTTAAACCATAGCCCAGATTCCGGATGTCCTTTTTCTTAACGCGATCGGAGGCATTCGTCCATACACCACCGGCAGTGACGTGTGCACCTGAGCCCATTTGGAGCGGATGAACCGGATTAGTTGTACCAAAGCCGAAATTTCCACCGCCATTGAACCAGCTCTGTTGATTTTCAAGTCCAAATTTTACACGGGGCACATTTCCAGTGCTTAGGGTGACATCGCGATACAAGGAAAATTCAGCATCGGTTTGATCATTATTGGCATCAATCAAAATCCGCAAATAATCCCTGTCTGATGAAATAAGATCAAAACTATGCCTGAAACGCACTTTGCCCCCATCAATTGTAATCGCCGGGGTATTATCTGTCCCTGTCACTTCTAAATCGCTCGATGGAACTGCCGTACCTATGCCTACATTACCTGTTGCCCCATCAACAAAAAACTGATTGGCATTGATTTCAGACTCTACTCTAAAATCGTAGTCGCCTCCATCTTCATTGACTGCTACATTTCCTGCTGCAAATACAGCTGCAAAATTTCCCGCTCCCTGAGCCGAAAAATAACCTGCTACATGTAATCCAGATCCGTCAGAAGTCAGAGAATTATAAGTACCGTAGTGATTCCCTGTTCCAGCCCCTGAAAGAAAATTATAAATGCCATAGTGCGTTCCGTTTCCTGAAACATTGACATCCTGATATATACCATATTGATTGCCTTGACCGGAACCAGTTAATGTGTTTTTCATTCCATAATGAGTTCCGAAACCCACACCGGAAAGTGTATTGGATACACCATAATGAGTTGCATTGCCAGTATTACTTATTTCATTAAATGAACCATACTGAGCACCGGTCCCGTTTCCGTGATTTCGATTATACGTTCCATAATGTGCCCCCGATCCTTCACCCCAAATTGAGTTACTGACGCCATAATGAACTGCATTACCAGAATTACTTACATTGTTAAATTGGCCATATTGAGCGCCTGACCCACTACCAAATAGCATATTTGATGTCCCAAAATGTACCCCGGCACCGGTCCCATCAAGTCTATTGTGGGACCCATATTGGTTACCCGTGCCACTTCCACCTATTGAAGCAAAAACGCCGTAATGATTGCTTCCTCCAGAATTATCAATCAAAAAATATCCTCCGTATTGCAATCCTTCACCACTTCCTGATAAGGATGTGTAGTTTCCGAAATGGTCACCCGATCCATTTCCTGACAATAAATTATTTACTCCATAATGATTTGCATCTCCAGAATTATTTATTTCTTGAAATGAACCATACTGAATACCGGTTCCAGTTCCAGACAATCTGGATTTTGATCCATAGTGATCACCCGATCCTTGAGAGGTCACCACATTCGAAATACCATAGTGGGCACCATTTGAAGCATTACTGATTATATTTTGCGTTCCAACCTTAAGGCCAAGCCCCCCACCCGAAAGGGCATTATATGAACCATAATGGCTACCATCTCCCGTCCCCTGCATTGCATTGACAACGCCATAATGAATACCAGATGAAGTACTCCCTATCAAATGATATGCTCCATGCTGATTACCAGAACCATTTCCACTAATAACCGTAAAGGATCCATAATTGGAATTTAGACCGAGTCCATTAAGCTCATTATAAACACCAAAATTTACGCTTGAGGAACTACTGGAATTTATTATTTTATTGTTTAACCCGATTTGATTCCCTGTACCAATACCGATAAGTGAACTTGAAAATCCAAAATGGGTTTCTGAACCTGAACCAGTCAAGATACTTTTGACCCCGTAATGATCTCCATTTCCCAATCCACTGATCTCGGCTGTCAGCCCTGTTCGTTCACCATCTCCATCTCCTTGTAATTTAATTGAAGCACCTAAAGCATTATCATTCGAACTATTCTCATTCAAAACATGCAAAGCTATTTCATCATCACTGAATACATCAAGCGCATAATGCGCACTATCTTTTCCAATCGCCACATGACCCAAATGGTAGATATCATCATTGATGTCCTTAGAGGATTCCAACGTACCTTCTTTAAACCATCCGGAAGAAACTAACTCCTGCCAGCCAAGCGCGCTGCGAAACCAAAAGGATTCTGTATCGGTATCAAAAACAAGCAGACCGATTGCGGGCATGCTTATACCGTTACGTTGCGAGGAATCCATTCGCGGTATTAGCAATCCTTTATCCGTACTCTTAATATCCAGTATGGCACTTGCGTCCGGCGTGGAGCCATCTGAATTAATTCCTACCGATTGCGCTATTAATTCATTCGCAAAAATGACTAATAGAAATACTAGAAAATGATTGGTCGATAAAAATCTTAGCCTTGAATTCATAACCTTTAAATTTTATTTAAAGGTCAGGCTATTTCTACTTTCCCACCTCACCCAAAAGGGTGAGGCCTAGATGTATAATGGAGTTGAATTATTTGCCGGAGGGAGATAATACGGGAATGTAAAATGCTAATTACCTATGGAATCAACAGTGTCAAGCGTAGCGTACAGGAACACACCAAAATTAATTTCAGAAAGCCATCAACTCCTTTCCTCACTTCTTTTTTTGATCTCATCGCGAATCTTGGCCGCCTTTTCATAATCTTCTTCACCAATAACTTTTTGAAGCATGGCCGTCAGATCCTCGAGGGAGTGCTCAGCATACCCTTTACGGCGGCGCTTAGGTTTGTCTTCTGGTTTTTCTTCCTCTCCTTCTTCGACCGGTACATCTTCTATGCGCACGCCTGCAGCATCCAGAATAAAATCATAGGTATATATCGGACACCCATAACGAACGGCCATCGCAATCGCATCTGATGTTCTGGAATCGATTTCAAACTCACGACCATGTTGTGTACAAACAATACGCGCATGAAAAACACCTTCGATCAGATTATTAATTAATATCTCTGATACTTCTATCTCAAACGTATCCAAAGTATTCTTCAACAAATCATGCGTCAAGGGTCTGGACGGAACCATTCCTTCCATAGCGACGGCGATCGCTTGCGCTTCAAAGCCACCAATCACAATAGGAAGACGTCGATTGCCTTCGACTTCACCCATCACGACCGCATAGTTGCTGGATTGGGTGACGCTGTGCGTCAATGTTACAATGTATAGTTCAATCTTTTCCACGTCTGTCTAGTATCTCGAAATATATATAATTATGTTGAGAGCCGCTGCATGTTTAAGCATGGGTCGCAACATCTTTTAAAATTTCAGTATTCATTAATGACCAGCCTTAAGTTTCTTAACAGCTTCCGTAAACTTAGGAACGACTTCAAACAAGTCACCCACTACGCCGTAATCTGCTGCTTTGAAGAATGGTGCTTCAGGATCTTTGTTGATCACCACAATCACCTTCGAGCTATTGACGCCGGCAAGATGCTGGATCGCTCCTGATATCCCAATGGCGATATAAAGATTAGGTCGAATCGCAATTCCCGTTTGTCCCACGTGCTCATGATGAGGACGCCAGCCACTATCCGCGACCGGTCTGGAACAAGCAGTGGTCGCACCAAGCACTTCCGCGAGATCTTCAATGATTCCCCAATTGGATGGGTCCTTCATGCCGCGACCGGCAGAAACAACCACCTCCGCTTCAGGCAGTGGTACAGTACCAACCGAACGCTTTACATCAAGGACTTTAGTTGCCGGATCTGGAACATCAACGGATATATTATTGACAGTTACATCTGCTCCTTCTGCAACCGGTTTAATTGAATTTCTTGCTAACGATATCACAGCGATCTCACTATTAATCTGACATTTTGCAAATGCTTTTCCTGAAAACAACGCTTTGTCTACAACTAGTTTTCCATCTGCTGATGCCGGAAGTTTATTCACGCCACTGACGACACCGGCATTCAACAAAACACCTGTCATGCCGAGTATGCTTTTTCCATTAGCGCTATCCGGAAGGATCAGGACATTTGCGCCCTTATCTTTTGCGACGTGAGCGATAACTTTTGAATAGGTCAATGTATCAAAGGATGATAATTTTGCATCATCGACTTGCAATACTTCCTTCGCACCGTATGTGCCAAGCTTGCCTCCGTCTTCTGCTTTTCCTAGCAATAAAGCAATACAAGATGTGCCATTCATAGCAGCCAACTTTGCGCCAAAATAAACTGACTCTAAAGCTGATTTTTTGACCTTCCCATCTTGCGTTTCTACGTAAACCAATATCATACTATTCTGATTTCTAATCGTTGTCAAATAATTAAATGGCCTTTGCTTCTTCGTGCAATAGCCTGACTAATTCGTCAATGTCTGAAGCATCGACCAACTTCACTGCTGATTTAGAAGGTGGTACAGAAAACTCTGTGAACACCGCTAATGATTCCACCGGTACCGCTTCAATCACATTCAGTGGTTTTGATTTTGCGGACATGATGCCTCGCATATTTGGTATGCGCTGTTCGGCGAGTCCTTTGGAAGCACTCAGTACAAATGGTGTACTGACTTCAATCTCTTCTTCGCCACCTTCGATATCACGTGTCACAATCATTTGATCACCACTGCTCACCATCTTACTGGCATGTGAAATAAATGGTTGGTCGAGTAATCCTGCAATCATTCCACCGACAAGTGCACCATTGTAATCAATCGTTTCTTTTCCGGTAAAAATTATATCGTACCCGGCGCTTTTCGCATGGGCCGCTATTTGTTGTGCAACGTTGTAGGCTGAATCGGGTTCGATATCTACGCGGTATGCATCATCGGCACCTATGGCGAGTGCTTTTCGAATCGTCACATCATGTGCAGCAGGGCCGCAATGGATGACGGTGACAGTTCCTCCCTTCTCCTCTTTCAATTCCAATGCTCTGACGAGGGCGTACCATTCGTCGTAGGGATTCATTATAAAATTGACACCTGTGGGATCAAATGCTTTTCCACCATCTTTAAAGGCAATTCGGGCAGTCGTTTCCGGTGTTTGGCTGATGGCCACTAATAATTTCATACTTGGTTCAGATTAATCGGTTGATTCGGCAAAGGTATCTAAAATTGGCTTTTATTCCTTTTCACCGCAAAGGTTCTTATTCGGTTATTACCCCTTACATTTGCCTTTGATGAGCAAAATCCCCGAATTAGAATCTTTATTGAACGATCGCCCGGATGATCCATTTTTAATCTATGCCCTCGCCAGGGAACATGACAAACTGGGTAATCCGCTGCAAGCGGTCCTGATGTACGAGCATCTGGTCAATGAGCATCCGGACTATATTGGGACTTACTACCACTATGCCAGTCTGTTATACGGCCGTGGCAATAGAAATGAAGCTTTAAAACTCACCGATATCGGGATCGAAAGAGGCACCGCGATCAAGGATTTAAACAATGTTTCCGAACTGAAATCCTTAAAAGCCGGCTGGTTGATAGAAATGGATGACGATTAAAGTGGCAATTCTCCGCTAAAAACAGCCAGCACCGGGCCCATCAAGTAGACTTTTCTAAATTCCTCTGGCCCAATTCGTTGAAAATCAACTGTTAAAACACCTCCTTTGGCATGTATGCGCCATGAATTGATCTCCGGGCTGATGAGTACAGCTCCTGCTATGGCGGCTGCTACAACACCAGTACCACAGGCAAAAGTTTCATCCTCTACCCCACGTTCGTAGGTTCGGATCTTCAGCTCGCCCTTTTTGATCGATTCGACAAAATTGACATTGGTTCCATCCGGCTGATATTGCGTGTTGTTTCTGATCGCCCGTCCTTCCTGAAAAACATCTTTCTCATCGATGTGATCTGCTATTGCCACATGGTGTGGCGAACCGGTATTTAGAAAAACGGTAGCATCATCTATGCGATCGATCTTTTCAACATCTGTCATTGAAATGCGAACCTGACCATACGGAAGTACCTCGCCTTCATGCCAACCATCTGTCCCTAAAAACTTGCAAGAACCCTTATATACTTGCAAGGCATATGCAAAATCAACGATGCAACGGCCGCCATTTCCACAAAAGGTACTGATTCGTCCATCGGAATTATAATAGCGCATAAAGAAATCTGCCCCGTCAGTACCCTTTTGCAATAAAATCATTCCATCTGCTCCAATACCGAATCTTCGATGGCATGCATTGGCAATCCAGGCTTCATTGATTCTATTCTCCCAAAGCCCATCGCGATCGTCGATCATGATAAAATCATTGCCGGCGCCATGATATTTTACAAATGGAACGATATGCATAAAGGCAAAAGTTAGTTTAGGTAATAACTGGATGACAAAGCTAATGAGAATCAGATAATGAGGTTAAATCTTGATTTCGCCCATCTATGCTCCACTTTAGGAAAGAATATTTCCTGATTGTCACAAGTGCAGGCACTTTTACATTTTGTAAAAATTCTAATGACAAATTTATCGAAAAGCTTCATAAGCCCTGCGAATTATTGTCATTTTACAACTGACAATGAGATAGTTACAAAATATTCTGCTATTAACTTTTCTGAATGCTGTACCGAAGGATCATAAGCTTGCAATTGTGGTGGTTTTCCGGCTAATATTTTTGGTTCTATTTCGGTGCTATAGTTCTGAGTTTCTTTGCGCTATGATTCAATTTGCTTAGGTGCTATGCTCTGTCCTGAGTATCTTTGTGCCCCTTATGAAGAATTTCCGCAATTTTTGCGTCATTGCCCATATTGATCATGGCAAAAGCACGCTTTCAGATCGCCTTTTAGAAATCACCAAAACGGTTTCTATGCGAGATATGAAGGCCCAGACCTTAGACAGTATGGATATCGAGCGAGAGCGCGGCATCACGATCAAGAGTCACGCAATTCAGCTTTACTACACGCACCCAAACGGGACAGAGTACACTCTCAACCTGATCGATACACCGGGACACGTCGACTTCTCTTACGAAGTATCACGTTCCATTGCGGCTTGCGAAGGCGCACTACTACTGGTAGATGCAACTCAAGGCATTCAGGCACAAACGATATCCAACCTCTATCTTGCCATTGAACATAATCTTGAAATTATTCCGGTATTGAATAAAATCGATATGCCGAATGCGATGGTGGAAGAAGTTACAGATCAGATTATTGATCTCGTGGGAATTCCTAAATCAAGTATCATTCAAGCCAGTGGCAAAACAGGCGAAGGGGTAGATAAAATTCTTGAAGCGATTGTTGAATTTATTCCACCACCAAAAGGAGATCCTGCAGCACCGCTTCAGGCTTTAATTTTTGATTCTGTTTTTAATTCCTTTCGAGGAGTGATCGCTTACTATCGAATCTTCAACGGCACTATTAAAAAAGGTGAAAAAATTAAGTTCGTCAATACCGGTGGAGAGTACCACGCAGATGAAATTGGGGTGTTGCAGATGAATCAAATTCCAAAAGCTGAATTGTCTGCCGGAAATGTGGGTTACATCATTACAGGAATTAAAGAATCAAAAGAAATAAAAGTTGGGGATACGATTACTGTATCTTCCTTTCCGTGCAAAGAAGCGATTAAAGGATTTGAAGATGTAAAGCCTATGGTTTTTGCGGGCCTCTATCCCATCGACAATGATGATTTTGAAGACTTGCGCGATAGTCTTGAAAAGTTACAACTTAATGATGCAAGTCTTGTCTTCGAACCGGAGACCTCCATTGCGTTGGGCTTTGGATTCCGTTGTGGATTCCTGGGTATGCTTCACCTTGAGATTATTCAGGAGCGCTTAAGTCGTGAATTTAATCAAGAAGTAATTACAACTGTCCCTAACGTTTCTTATCGTGCGTTTACCAAGCGCACAGGTCTGATGACGATCAATACACCAAATGATCTTCCGGATCCGACGCTTGTAGACTTTATTGAGGAACCGTATATCCACGCACAGATCATCACCAAACCGGAATACATCGGTGCTATCATGACACTGGCGCTCGACAAGCGTGGCAATCTGACACATCAGCATTATCTCACGACCACACGTGTGGAATTGAGTTTTGATTTACCATTGGCAGAGATTGTTTTTGATTTTTATGATCGATTGAAATCGATATCGAGAGGCTATGCCTCCTTTGATTATGCGCCGAAAGATTACAGACAATCTGATTTGGTTAAATTAGACATTCTTCTCAATGGAGATCCTGTCGATGCGCTCTCCTCTCTTGTACATCGAAACAAAGCAGATTCTTTTGGCAGAAAGATTTGCGCTAAATTAAAAGAACTCATTCCTCGGCAACAATTTGTGATCGCTATTCAAGCAGCGATTGGGGCTAAGGTGATCGCGCGTGAAACGATCTCTGCGATGCGAAAAGACGTAACCGCCAAATGTTATGGTGGGGATATCTCGCGAAAGCGCAAGCTACTTGAAAAGCAAAAAGAAGGAAAGAAAAAGATGCGTCAAATTGGAAATGTAGAAGTTCCGCAAAAGACGTTCTTTGAAGTTCTCAAACTAGACTAGTCACTCATGGAGAAGGCTACCGGTGTAACTTCTAAGCAGATTCCCTGGGCATGGTTCTTTGTACTCGCCGGTATTATTTTATACATTCCATTTATTGGAGGCGTTTCATTATTTGATTGGGATGAAATCAATTTTGCTGAGATCAGTCGCGAGATGATTGTCAGCGGAGATTATCTGAATATTCAGATGGATTTCCAACCCTTCTTCGAAAAACCGCCTTTTTTCTTTTGGGCGCAAGTTGTCTGCATGAAAACTTTTGGTATCAATGAATTTGCTGCACGATTACCAAATGCTTTAGTCGGAATAATTACACTCGTTTTATTATTCAAGGTAGGAGCTAAATGGATTGACAAACGGTTTGGCGTATTCTGGGCTATATCTTACATGGGTTCCATACTCCCTGCCTTGTATCACAAGTCAGGGATCATCGATCCGTGGTTTAACTTGTTTATTTTCGGAGGTCTCATCGCTTGGGTTGAAGGCACTAGATCAAAGCACGCCACCAAATGGTTTTTGATCAGTGGTTTACTCAGTGGGCTGGCTGTATTGACCAAAGGACCTGTGGGTCCATTGCTGATTGGACTGACGGTATTGTTGATGATGCTTCTTTCAAAAAACAAAAAGTTTCTTCCGATCAGCGGCATCCTGCTTTTTATTATTGGAAATTGCCTTGTTGCCGGTGTATGGTTTGGCATCAATCTGATCGCCAATGGACCTGATTTCATTATGGCCTTTTTAAAAGTTCAGGTGGAGCTGCTGACAAAATCAGTGGCGGGGCACAAAGGATTTCCCGGGTATCATTTTGCAGTGGCATTGCTTGGTGTTTTTCCGGCTTCGATATTTGCGATTGCTGCTTTTAGAAAAAAGCAATCCGGTGAAAATGCGGATACTTTTCAATTGCGTCTTTTGATGATTATTCTCACGGCGGTTGTATTGATTTTATTTTCATTGGTGCAGAGTAAAATTGTACACTATTCTTCGATGGTTTATTATCCGATTAGCTTTCTGAGTGCATGGGCTATTTGTCAGTTTCTCGACGGAAAACTAAAATGGAAAACATGGAATAAAATCCTAGGGATCAGTATTGGTGTTTTGATTTGTGTTGTGATCATCGCATTACCACTGGTTGGACAAAACATAGCATGGCTTCGAAGTACATTTACATTTGATGCTTTTACCTTAGCCACACTTGATGCTCCGGTGCGTTGGACATTGGCAACTTATATCCCCGGCATCTGGATGGTGAGCATCTTCACGGTCTTCGTTATTCTGTGGCGCATATTGAAGTATGAATATGCATTCATCACATTATTTGCCGGCATTGGATTGTTTGTTTCCATTGCGCTCATTTCATTTATTGGACGGATAGAGCAATACAGTCAGCATGCGGCGATAGAGTTTTGTGCATCTAAGGCTGGACAGCGTGTTGAAATTCGAACCTTGGGGTATAAGAGTTATGTACCGTATTTCTATGCGCAAAAACCGGCACCTGAAAAAGGTGTAAACGCAGAGGATCTGCCTCATTATTATATCCTGAAGGTGGACAAGCGAAAACGACTTGAGCAATATCCCAATCATACAATTCTATACGAGAAGAATGGATTTATTTTCTTCGAGGAGTAATCATAAAAAAAGGGAAGTCAATGACTCCCCTTTTTTTATTCTATGTGCTAAAATGTCTATTTCACCATCCGTGCTACAAACCAGGACTCGCCATCGGTCATTCTAAGTACGTAAATACCGGATTCTAAATCACCTACCTGTAATTTATTACCGGTTGGATTCAGAACGCGCTTTTGTAATCTGCCATCAATACCCGTGACTTGTACTTCCGTGATTTGTGTTTCGCTATCGATGATCAACACATCCTGAGTAGGTACAGGATATACTTTTATCAGCGAGATATCTGGTGCCGGGAATAATCCAAACGATTGCTGCACTTCTATTGAATCAACATTGGCGAAACACCCATTTGCATCGGTAACGTCCACCATGTAGAGACCAGAAAAGATACCTACCAAATCCTCTTCATTAGAAATATCAGATCCCAAAAAATACCATACGAAAGTGTAAGGTTCTACTCCCCCTGAAACAGTAATCAGAATTGATCCTGGGTCTCCCCCTCCGGAAACGTGGATTATTGTATCTACGGTTATAGTAATTGGATCAGGTTCCGTAAGCGTAAAGGATACCTGCTCTTCACAAGCAGCAGCATCCGTAATCGTTACACTATAATCGCCCGCAGCCAAATTGCTAACGGTAGCAGTTGTATCGCCTGTAGACCAACTATAGGAAATTGGCAAAGTAGCATTCTCTACGTTAATAGAAATCATGCCGGTACTATCTCCTGCGCACATCACATCCGTAGTGAGCGATGTTACAACAAGTGCACAGCCCGCTGCATTTACAGTAAAGCATTGAACAGCCTGGCAACCATTAAAGTCGGTCATCGTCACACAATAGTCACCAGGCGCTAATCCTGAAATTCCGGAAGTAGTATCTCCAGTACTCCATAAATAAATTATACTTCCTGAAATACTGTCACACATAATAGCACCATCATTCAATCCCGGTGCTGATTCATGTACAACAGGACAAGTTATTAGTGGAAATATCAACTCAGTAGCAGTGATACACGCGATATCATCACAGCCTGAGTCATCTGTAACAGTCACGCAAACTTCTCCTCCACCTGTTATTTCATAAGTAGAAAGATTAGAGCCATCAGACCACAAATAAGTAAGATCACCTGTCTCTCCCATCACCACTGCGGATAGTGTAATAGTGTCGCCTTCGCAAATTTCTATATCAGCACCAATGGAGACATCGAGTGCGCATCCAAATGCATTAATCTGAACAGATGCTTGTTTCGTACATCCATTTGCATCTGAAACAGTAACGGTGTATGTTCCCGGTGCTAGTCCTGTAATTGTTTGGGTCGTTTCTGCATTACTCCATAAGTAGGTATAGTCTGGAGTACCTCCTGTTGGATTCGCCGTTGCTGTTCCATCATTGGCATCCACGCCTGTCTCATTTGTTTTTGAGATGCTGACAACAATTGGTGTTGGCGCAGTAACCACAGCGGAGCTTGTACTGGAACAACCCATAGCATCAGTAATCGTAATCGTGTAAGTCCCTGCGGGCAATTCAGTATTGGTCAAACCATCTACACCATTTGACCAGGAACCGGTATAAGGGCCAGTTCCACCGGTAGGCACAGCCTCAAGATCAACCAAACTATCAAGGGCACAAAGATTTTCTCCTGTGACAGTAATTTGGATTGTAATAGCACCGGGTTGCGTAATTGTATAGAATCTAACGGCTTCGCATCCTTGATTGTCACTCACGGTAACGAGGTAGTTTCCGGCAGCAAGATTTGTCACGTCAGGGCCATTGTCTCCATTGGACCAACTATATGTGTATGGCTCTTGTCCGCCAAAAGCACTTAGGGAAATAGATCCATCGCTTCCACCATTACAGGTAACATCAATCTTTTCAATAAGTGACACATCTACTACACCGCCTTCATCAACTGTGTAAGTGGCAGTCTTCGTGCAACTATTATTATCCGTCACCGTGACAGAATAGTCCCCGGGGACTAGATCTTCAATTGTATTGCCTATGAAACCATTTGACCATTCTGAAAAAAGAGTGCCTGTTCCACCAATCGTTTCAATGGTAATTGCACCATCTTCCTGGCCCAGACAAGATTCATGTTGTAAGGTCACAAGGTTTATTTCGATCGCACTGGGCTGGGTGACCATATATGTTGCTGTGTTGGTACAATCATTAGCATCTGTAGCTGTTACGGTATAACTACCTGCCATTAAATTTAAAATGGTACCTCCTGATCCACCATTAGACCATTGATAGGCTATTGAACCGGTTCCGCCTGTTGCGCTCGCTGTAATCGCCCCATCAGCCAGACCATTGCAACTAATATTGGTAATCATCGGCGCATTAAAGTCGATTGGATCGGGTTCGTCAATTTCTACGCTGGCTGTCACTGTTGCTCCTAAATCATCTGTGACGGTCACTGTATACGTTCCTGCACCAACATTTGTTAGCGTAGCTTCTGCCTGTCCATTTGACCATTGGAAATCATAAGGTGCCATACCTTCTGTAGCATCCGCAAAAGCAGATCCATTATTTCCATTGGCACATGATACATCTACAACATCTACTATATCCACCATCAATGGTCCTGCACCTCCATCGAGCATTCCATTGCCTGTGGAGGTTACAATTCGATCACCTGTGTTATTCCCATTTCCATTGGCGATGTTTCCTGCGGCATAAAAAGTGATGGATTCATCTGCTGGTCCAGTTGGGGAGGTCCACGTAACATTCCACGTGATCATATTATTTCCCGGATAGTTTTGCGCCGGATTATGTTCCCAATATTCTCTACCGGCTGCATTAGTCACTGTTGAAAACGCAGAAGGAGAAGTCATCACTCCTGCTTTCTGATTGCTGCTATTTAAAACAGTCATTTGAAATCCTCCTTTAACAGCTACACCGTTAGGATTGCTATTTGTTATTGTAAGCACATAAGCTGTGGATGGCGCTATGGTTGATGGGAATCCAGCCACTGAAATACTTCCATCCTGTGTTCCACCATTCAATGAATGGCAATCTGAGCATAGACCATCACCTGGTGCACCGGTTCTTCCATCCGGTGGATTCCCACTCCATGATATAATCAAAGTCATCCCTGCCAGCAAGGCAAAAACATAGTAAATACGTGACATAATGTTTCGTTTGTGATGTGATTAAATAATACCAACGACTAGATTAGTCGCTACATAGAGGGAAGAATAACTGAGTTTTAAAAGTAATAAAAATATTGCACTATATTTTTAGCCATCTGACAACATGTGTTGCCTCATTGGTTTTTAATTGTATAGCATACATCCCGGTGGGTATATCTGCTGTAGCGATTCGACCATTTTGAATTTCTAATGAAATAATTTTAGCCCCTGTGACACTATAGAAATCAGCTGTTCCATTTGGTCTGGATTGATCCCCTAAAATAACATTCAGGTGATCAGTTCCCGGATTTGGAAATACTTGCGCGTCAGCAGCATATAAATCTTTAACACCGGCCAGGATGATATTTCCACTTCCGTTGGCAGTAACAATTCTATCTCCAGTATTATCAAAATTCCCATTTGCGATATTGCCTGCGGCATACCATGTAATTTCTGATCCGGGGTCAATCATGGGAGCTGTCCATTCCACAGTCCAAGTCAGTTCATTGCTAGCGGGATAGGTTTGAGCAGGATTGTGTTCAAAGTATTGGCGATTATTAAATACAGAGACCACAGAATTTGCGGAAGGCATTGTCAAATTTCCGGCTCTGGTGTTGTTTGGTCCGAGAATTGTCATCTGAAATCCACCTTTTACGGCATCTCCAACAGTGTTTCTGTTTACAATCGTCAGTAGATATGATTCACCGGGTGAAATAGCATCCGGAAATCCTTCCACAGAAATTTCTCCATTTATTGGTGGATTTGTTGGTGAATGGCACTCAACACATAGTCCATCACCGGGTGCTCCGGTTTTACCATCCGGCGGGTTAGCGGAAAAAGAGACTAATAATAAGGTGGAGACAAGTAAGGCAAAAACGGTGTAAAGTCTTTTCATAGAGTAATAAAGTTTCTAAGCGGGTAAATGAATAATTGTGTAAAATAGCTAATATGATGGGTAAGTAGTTTTCTAATGTAAATTCCTTTGACTGAACGGGGCATTATTATAACTCATCGGGTTCATTCGACTCCTGAAAAGCACCTCAAAATTATCAATTGTATACCCTTTTGTTTGATTTTGCGGCAATTTGGTAGAGTAATCGGATACGTACAGCGATCATTGGAGGCACACGTGCAACTCCGGGACAAGTTTTGTCGTCATTATGACATATCGATATTCAAACAGTGTATTCTTTTAACCAGGGCTTTTCAAAAGAAGTCCAGTCTAAACACCTTTGTTATGAAATCATTTGTGCTAATCACCCTCAGTCTTTGTCTTTCCATATTTGCACCGTTGTATGCTAATGCCGAAAATGAATTAGGGCATCAGGCGCTCCTCCAGGAAATCACAGATCTCGTTAATAAGCAATATCCCAAATTTATAAATGCGGATCCCCAGGAAGTCACCGTGCATTTTCAGATCAATGCGAAAAACGAATTAGTCATTTTTGATACGACCGGTGATGACGATGATACCTGCGATCAAGTCAAGGAAGTGCTCAACTTCAAACAATTGAAGTACAAGCAAGCTAAGCCTTTGAAACCTTATGTCGTACAGATAAAATTTACGAAGTAAGTTTACTAATCTTACCTGCAACTTTCGACTCCAAAGAAAAAAGATCGGGGAATACCCCCGATCTTTTTTCAACGAGGACCACCCTTTTTTATTCCTGATTACAAATACTTGGAGCTCCCATATTAGTTGCAATGTCCTGAACCAAGGTCCAGTTGGATCCGAAATCGTCGGAATAGGCAACATCAACTTTACCACTGCTTGCATTGCGATAGGTGATTGCAATGATCTCTGTATCATCTGTATAGATACCATCAATTTTTTTTGTTGTCACCGCTGAAGATGATATAGTATTTACGCTAGACCACGATGTAATAGTGCCATCTCCACTTCCAGTAACAGTACCGATAACATATTTTATGGTATTTTGACTGGCGGTTGACGTGCCGGGATCCGTATAAAAAACATAAAGCAAATCATGTCCACTATCGTTCACAGCCACAGGAGTAAATGAGGCATTCAGTTCTTCAGAGGTGGTACCTAATGTAAAACCAGGTGAAGAAGTTTGTGTATAATTCGTTGATGTGTAGCGCCAATATATTTTTGGATCACCATAGTCCGGTGAGCCGGAAACAATTTCCGCTGTAGTCAAATAATCGACAGCCGCAAAACTGTGGTATTCGACTGTTGGACTATAATCTGATAGAATATTTGCATATCCCGGAGGAGTAAGGATCGCTCGGTTTAAATCAAAAGCAGAACTCCAGGAAGAACCGCTTTTATTTGAACCTCGCACTTTGTTTGGTGAACCTTCATTTACATGAGCTTCCAGAACTACGCCATCAATATATTCGACAGAAGGTAATATGAGTGTTTTTTCTCCTATTGAAGCAGGTGAAGTCCAACCTGTACCGGCATCGTTCAATTCTACCCACTTGAGGTTATCAAATCCATCTGCAAAAATAACAAGTGGACGGATTTCAAAAGCTCCGTTACCAAATGGTGGATTAGGAATTGTCGGGTTCCATGCTAAATACATAGTAGAACTGACACCAAGTGGTGCAGTTGAAGAACTTGCCACATATCCCGAACTCCAAGTGTCCAGATCACTACTTGTCTTGGTCAGTACATCACTGGTCGAAAAGTCCTGATAAGGTAAAATGTATGTTGGTAAAGACCTCCACAATATGGATTTGTTCTCCAAAGCCAATTCTTCGGTTTCTGTGCTGCATGCACTTATCAAAACCACCAAAGTCAACATAATGAGGTTTCTCATAATTCATAGTTTTTTTGGTTAAATTGATTCATTATCCTTTCAAAGATAGAGGAAATTAAAACCCATTTCATTGTTTTATAGTTATATATATATATAT
>JBBKXT010000074.1:0-15361 GCA_037969625.1 Saprospiraceae bacterium | reverse complement strand
TTCTCAATGACGGTTTGTTTTTCAAAAGGCATCGAGAAACACCCAAATTTTTCAGGTAACCAGCCAGGGATTTCATCCTGGAAGATTGCATCTATTGGGCCTCCAAAGGCTGCGATTGAGTTTGATGTCCAGATGATATTCAGGGCTGATTGGATCAACCGATCTGAAGGCAGGCAATCATCATCTAAATAAAGTAGCCACTCGCTTTGGGAAGTTTTCCAAGCAGTATTTCTGGCATAACTGAGCCCCTGTTGTGGTTCATACAGATACCTGATGGAGGCATTAGCAGCCATAAGTGACTGTACATAGGACTTGGTGCCATCTGTAGAATTATTATCGATGACGGTAAGCACGATGCGACTACTCCTTAGTTGGGGAATCAACTGATCTAAACACTTCTTCAGATACGCTACCCGATTGTAGGTGCAGATGCAAATAGCTATGGTGCCTATATCGTCGTTTGTTTGCATTTAGGAAGAAATTAATTTCCTTTTCAATTTTGATAGCAATCGTCTTGCGACAAACAAACAAGTAAACCATACGGATGTGGATAGCTCACCCTGCTGCAAATTAAAATGTGATTCAATATGAGCCCTTAGCATTGGGATACCATTTGTTTTACTCACCATATTTCGCTCATGGATAATTTTTAACCAGGCAAATCTTGTATCTACATTATCGATACTGCTACCCGTGGGAGGTCGGCCGTGTGGATAGCCAACAACAGTCATCAGATTTTCACTTTTTTGGATCTTTTCAATTAAGCTTCCGTAATGATTCCTTCTGCTGTCTCTTAATTCAGTCAACACCTGTCTGTGTTGGTCATACAATACACCTTTTGTAAAATTTACAATTCTTTTATCCTGTTCTGCAAAATGTTTTTGCACATCTTCTATAAATTGTGGTCCGATACCATCGTCATTATCAAGCCGGGAAGTGATCACATAAGGTGTTTCAACGGAGGCGATTGTTCTTCTCAAATCCACGAGGAGATGATCAAAGTCGCTCACCAGTCTGATTGTAGCCGTTGGGAGGATGCTTATCAGGGCACTGATTTCTTCAAGAAATGGCTGACTGGTCAATTCGTCACAATAAACTAACCAGATAAAATTATTTTCTGTTTGATTGGCAAGGGTAGGAACACAGAATCGACTAAACAAATCCAGCCTGTCTTTCAACCACGAGTCATCTAAAACAGGGTTTCCTGCTTTGTCTTTCGTCCAGTTATTTACCGGAACATTAAAACGAGTGATCAGATAATGCGTAAATTTCACTTTCATAATATCATGTAAAGGTAAAACTATGCAGTGGCTCCGAAATATTTCTTATCTCCTGATTGTAATTATTGGGGGTGGTTTTCTTCTCCTTCAGGGCAAGAGTCTCTTATTCCCCTTCCTTTTTGCCATCTTTTTTAGTTTTCTGCTTATTCCTATGGAAAAGTGGATTTTTAAAAGAGTGCATAAAAAACTAGTCTCCATTGTTGGCAGCATATTGATTGTACTCGGTTTTGTCGGGGGGTTAGGGTTTGTTTTTGGCTATCAATTGATCAATATCGTAAGTGATATGACGTCCATTCAGGATCAGTTAAAGAACGGGATTGAGGCGATCGTCATGTTTATTGATCAGCATATCCCTTATGTGAATATGCCAGTAGATCAGCAATCTATGAATGAATTAATAGGGAATATCCTGCAGGCACCGGTCCAGTTTGCCGGATCCGGCATTAGCAGTAGCGCCGGCTTTATTGTCAATGTCACATTGACGCTGATCTATACCATCTTTCTCTTAATTTACAAGGATGCGTTTAAAGATTTTATCATGATTCAGTTTGCCAAAGACAAGCGTGACGAGATTTCTTCCATTATCTCACAATCCGTAGAAATGATTCAGCATTATCTCGTGGGGATGGTCACCGTGGTGCTTATTTTGGCTATTCTCAACACTGGCGGCTTATTGTTGATAGGCGTAGAGCATGCTATTTTTTGGGGGGTGCTGGCTGCCTTCCTGGTGATCATTCCATATATTGGCACAATACTGGGAGGCTTACTTCCTTTTTTATACTCTCTGGCCACCTATGAATATTCCTGGCAACCAATTGCTGTAATCGTCATGTATGCAGTTATTCAACAGCTGGAAGGAAGTTTTATTACGCCAAAAGTTGTGGGTTCGAGTGTTCGTATCAATCCCTTTTTTGCCTTGGTCGGCATCGTCATTATGGGATCTTTATTGGGCTTGGGAGGAATTGTGCTGGCCATCCCGTTGATGGCTATCCTGAAATTAATTGCTGATTCTATAGATTTTTTAAAACCTGTGGCATTGCTGATGGACAAGGATCTCATGAAAAATCGCCACCTCTTCTTTGACAAATATGATCGGGAAGACTACCGATTTTCTTCTTTGATTAAAGGCCAGAGAGACAAACGATGACCTGGAAAGACAAGGTTAGAGCTCTACTGCCATGGCACACTTACTGGCGCCTAAAACGTATGCGGGAAGAGTTGCTCGCTTTGCCGGTACAAGGAGATTTAACCGCTCTGGCTAAAATCTATAAAACAGATAAGTGGGGTTACCATTTCTACACACCCATCTATGAATCCTGGTTTAAACGTCTGCGACACAAACCTATTCGGTTATTAGAGATAGGTGTTGGTGGCTATGCAAAACCTCATCATGGTGGGGATTCTTTAAGAATGTGGAAAAGGTACTTTTACAAAGGCAAGATTATCGGTCTGGATTTATATGATAAATCTGCTCTTGAAGAAAGTCGACTAAAACTATATCAAGGCGATCAATGCGATGCTGAATTACTAATGAATCTCTCAGCAAAAGAAGGACCATTTGATATAATCATTGATGATGGCAGCCACGTACAATCCCATATAGTTTCGAGCTTTGAAGCGCTATTTCCTTTAATGCCTTCCGGTGGCATCTATGTAGTGGAAGACACGCAAACCTCCTACTGGCCTAAGTTTGAGGGGAGTACAAGTGAAATGGAAAAAGTGCCCTCCGCAATGAATTATTTCATACAGCGCGTTCATGCGATAAACCGTGGGGAATGGCTGGGAGATGAATCTAGGCCTGACATACCCGACCAGGGAATCGCTTCAGTGGCCTTTTATCATAATTTAATTTTTATTGTCAAACGGTAGTAGCCTGCTTTTTGTAAGAAAAATATTCAGAAAGACTGGCGCTATTAGGCAAGATGTGTAGGCAACAGCTCAATACTTTTGAGATCAACTTATTTTGCCTGAGGTTCAGCTCGTTAGGTAAAAAACATAAATTTGAACTAAAACAAAACCATATAAATGACGCTTAGATTGCTTCTTGGGCTTGCTATAATTCATTAGCTTTGCGCCCGATATTTCATTACCGATTTAAAAAAAAATTATGAATCGAATATTTAAATTATTCACAGTCGCCACCCTTACCGGATTGGTCTTTGGAGGTTGTTATCCTGGGGGAGCGGATTATACATCAGATTATGATGCAGTCTATACCGACTTCAATGACACCTTCAATTTTAAGGCATTTAATACCTATGCCATGCCGGATCAAATTGTCGTAGATATTGAAATCACTAATGATGGGGATACAATCCCTGAATACATGAAATCAATTTATTCGGACCCTATTTTGGCTCAAATTGCAGAAAACATGGCCAATTATGGTTGGACAAGGGTAGACATAAGTGACAACCCTGACCTTCTTCTTTCTCCGGCCGGTCAATCGAGTACTACGTACTATTATTCCTACTGGTATGATTGGTGGTACGGAGGATATTATCCAGGATGGGGTTGGTATTATCCACCATATTACACAGTATCAAGTTATACCACAGGTTCACTCATTATGACCATTGCGGATCCTAACCTGGATAGTCCAATCAACAGATCACCCATGGAGTGGGTCGGTGTTGTAAATGGTGTTTTGACCAATTCAGCCAATATCACAAGAGCCCTGAATGGTATAGATCAGGCGTATACGCAGTCACCCTATCTTAAAATCAATTAATACAAACTGGACATGAAAAAAATACTCTATATATCCGCACTTATGTTTGTTTTTAGCGCTACTCAAATAGCCGCGCAAACAAACACTTCTTTGACCTACTCAATGGGATTTGGCATGGGAGATCTTGGTGACTTCATCAGCAAAGCTAGTTTCAGAGGAGCTACTTTAGATTTTAGAAAAATGGCTCAGCCTAATGTAGGTGTTGGTTTTAGTTTAGGTTGGAATACATTTTATGAGGCTAAAGATTATGCCACTTACACGGTTGAAACACAGTCATTATCAGGTAAGCAATATCGGTACAGCAACCATATACCCATGTTGATTAGTTTTGATTATTATTTAAAACCCGGAGAAAAAGTTAGCCCATTTTTTGGTCTGGGCACAGGGGTCATGTATACCCGTAGAAATACAGACATGAACCTCTATACCTTCCAGCAAGAAGCGTGGAACTTTTCTTTGCAACCACAAATTGGTGTGCAATTTAATAATAGTATTACCTCAGCGACAACGATTATGTTGAAATATTACTATGGTTTAAAGGCCGGGGACTTGGACGAACCACAATCCTATTTGTCCTTGAATGTTGGCTTTGTGTTCAGACAACCTTAATCATATAGTAATTCTATTATTCAAATAAAAAATCAATCTAAACAAATGAAAAACTTATTATTTATCGCAGCTTTGTTCGTGTCCACTATTGGTTTTGCACAAAGCAATTCAGAGGATATTGATCTCATCCAATCTATTTATGGAATGGAGAAAAAGGAAATTGTCGCCGAATTTATCGCATTGGATGGTGCTCAGGCAAATGGGTTTTGGGGATTGTATGATGCATATGAAATGGAGCGAAAGCAGTTAGGGAAAGAGCGTATCGCACTCCTTGAAAAGTATGCCTACAATTATGGTACACTAGATGATGCCACCACAGATGACATTATTCAGGAGATGAATAAACTTGGCGCAAAGACTGATAAATTGATTTCTAAATACTACAACAAAATGAAAAAGCCGGCAGGTGTAAAAGCAGCTGCTCAGTTTGTACAAATCGAATCTTATTTGTTAAGTGTTGTACGTGCTTCTATTCTTGAAAATATTCCGTTTATTGGGGAATTGGATTAAAACCTCTTCTCTGTTAAGCATAAAAAAGCCGTTCCAGTTGGAACGGCTTTTTTATTATGTCAATCAGAATTATCAGTTGGCATCTTACTTTTAGCTTTCTTCTTTAACGTCAACCACTTCATACATGTTTTCACCATCTTGCTCAATGGGTTGGTAGTACGTTTCTCCTATTTTTACGTAGGTCACATCCCCTAGTTTTACTTCTTCTCCTCCTTCCGGTAAATCCTTCACTACCGTACCAGCTGTGGGTGGCACAACCGTGTACTCGTCACCTGATTTTTCATAATAAGTACCACCGTAATAATAATTATTGGTCGTTTCATTAACCACGACCGTCTGGGAGCCTTCGGGCAATTGCTGTATGGTAGCCCCAACAGGAGCGGCGACGACCGTATAACCGCCATTCCCAGCGACATAATACACGCCGGAATCGTAATAATATTGTTGGTTATTGGCATTGACAACAATCGCTGTGACAGCAATAGTCGTGATAAAAAAGCCCCAGGGATGCCATACCGGACCCCAGTAATATGGTGTGTAGGGGTGGTATCGATAGGGATGGTAGCAATAATAATTCCATCCGCCATAATGATATGGAGGACGTGGATAAGGGCGGTAGTTATTGTGGCGCACACGCGTATTATGGCTGTTATTGATATGTATATCCCTACTATTATCGACATTGATATTTACATCTCCTCTTCGACTACTATTGTCAACGTTGACTTTATTATTACTAAGGTTGCCTCCTCGGTCTCCCTTATTATTTCCTGAAGGTCGTGCATCAGGCGCCGTTGATGGCCTTGTACTTGTTGAAGGCCTATTATTAGTAGAAGGTCTGTTTGCTGTCGCCTTCGAGCTTCCTCCATTTATGGGTTGTCGCGTATTCGTATGACTAGGCATTGTATTATGGCTGGGTCTGGAGGCCGGCTGACTTCTCCCTGCGGAAGGACGTGACATCGCTTGTCGTGAAGCGCCATGGGACATTCTTTGGGCTTCCACGTTACTGTGGACAAAACTTAATGCAAAAAATAAGCCGAGGACTAATGATGTTTTTATGATTCTAGTTTTCATTTCAATTACTATTTATCGGTTTTTGAAAATAATCTAACCTCTCGTGCTCCCGGAGGTGGTGAAAAATTGAACATCCCTTCCGGTATATCCGGATTGAGTTGCCAATCTGAAAAAGTTGCTTCGTATTGAGGACTCCCTTTCTTTGCATGGTGGACGATCACATATTTTATCGGAAGATTATAGGAGTCGTTACTTATCCAAATTTGAATATTCATTTCTTTTCCTTCCGCAAGTACGGAAAAACATGATTTTCCCTGAATGGTGGCATTTCCCGTAAAGGAAATACGTTCACTACTTTCTATAAGATCATCCGTAAATGCAGGATAGAAAAAATCAGCTGCCGGAAATTCAAAACCATAGAATTGATGAATGCTGTCTATCATATGGATGATGGTCCCTGGTGCTTCCACAAGGCCATAGTTACTCTCTTCATAATCAAAAAATCCAAAATCCGTTCCATTATACCACAATTGACGATGACCCTTCGGACTCCATGAATTAACAATCATTTTATCGGGACCCACCATGTGGACGTGACTACTTGAAAAGTTTTTAACCATGCCATAGGCGTACGAATCCTCATCATTTGAAGACTCAACCTTGAAACTCACGGAGGTCAGGCTGCTGATCACATCACTCATCTTATCCAATAGGAGTATAGCCGTCGGATCATATTTCGTTTCCTGAGCAATGACGAATTGTGAGCAAATCAGGAATAGGGTAAGCAGTTTAATGTTTTTCATTTATATATCCGGTTTATAATAGGTTCCTTTAGTTAATTACATTTTTAGCTTAATTTTAAAACGTATCGTACGTTTTGTCCATTGAAGTTACTGTATGGTTTGACAAACTAAAATATTTAAATGGCAAACCTCAATTTTTTGGGTGATATTGTCCATAATTAAACAGCTTAATTTAAATTTTCATCTAGAAATAGAAGCATTAGATTCCAGTTAATGAATCTTATATAGCTATATTTATTTTGATTACAACTGCTTGAAAATGTATATATTAAACGAAATATCCCCAGGTTCTTTGATCTGCTTTATCTGCCGGCAATTACTTTTCAAGCTTAGTTGACATGGAGAATAAAATTCAATTATCTTTGGCGTCTAAAACATAGCTATATGAAATCATTTATACTCTCGTTGACATTCGTTGTGGTCGCTATTGGAGCAAGTGCACAAGAGTCAGTGACATTGTTAACTTTTGGAGGATACACCTTTGCAGATAGATTCCAAACCTATTATGGAAGCGGTCGAATTAATTCGGGATTTCAATGGGGAGGAGGTCTTGAATTTGAAGTTAGACCTAACACGGCTGTAGAATTAATCTATCTGCGAATGGATCCAGAGGTGTATTATGATGCGGCAATTAACGACCGTTTAGCAGGAAACGTTGGTCTCAACTATATAATGCTTGGCGGTACACAATACTCACCCATCAATGATGTCGTTAGTGGTTTTGGAAGCTTTGATATGGGCGTTGCTTTTACCTCCAATATAGATCCGTCCCTGCTTTCCAGCAATGTGACAAAATTTGCACTCGGAGGTCGACTTGGGCTTCGCATTGCCCCAAGTGACAAGCTTAGCTTGCGCATTCACGCACAACTATTGTCTCCTGTTCAATGGTTTGGTGGAGGTTTCTACTTTGGGTCCGGAGGTGGTGGTACTAGTGTGTCCACGGGTTCAACCATCTTTCAGTTCAATCTTGGGGGCAGTGTTAACTACCGACTCAGGTAAACCGCAAGTTTATTGAACTGACGAGTTAATCAAGCTCCCAGCCGAAAGAAATTCCATATATATAATCTGTGTCCTTTCCGACGACAGCTGGTTGGTTGTCGTAGTTTAAGGTCAAACTAAACTTTATATAGAAGTCGGAAAGAAACTCATATTTGGCATCCGTTTTAAAGTCTAGACGTATTCGATTTTTTTCTGTCACACTTGGATAGACAAATACGTTGGACAGTAAGCTGAGGTCCCCTATGTCAAAGAAGTTGAGTTCTGTACCAATAAATAATTCACCACTGGTCCGGCTTTCTGTATCATTCGTAAATGTTTCTTTCAAAACGGAGGTCCCTCCTGAAACGCCCCAGTAGGAATTATTCGTATGAGTAATAAATTTTCCAACACCCAGTTTTGTGGTGAGGCGACCCTTAAGCGCTTGTTCTGTATTTGATAAATAAGTCAGCTCAGGGGAGGCATACCAATCTCTTGGGAGGAAAAACCTATAGTTCAAACCACCATCTACCCTGCGCGTATCAGAGATGCTATCCTGAGAAGAAAGTAGATCATTGTAATAAAAGGCGGAGGACCATTTGTCTCCCAGATACCCAACAGTCGATTGAACACTAAATTGTGTCAAATTATTCGCTCTGGTGACCTGGGTGCCTAAATCTATACTCGCATCCAACCTGTCCCAGAATTTGGATTTCAAGCCTTTTAAGTAGACGATTTCCGGCAAACTTAATTCTATAAATTGGCCTGAATCCGTTATCACAAACAAAGAATCTGATTTCGTAGACTTTAATGTACCATTAAATCTTACACCTTTCTTCAAGCTAATTAAAAACCTTGTGTCTGAATACACTTCTTTAATATCAATCCATTTTATTTTGAAATCACTTTTTGAATATTCAGTTTCCAGCATCAGCACACCTCTATCCATTGACTTAATCTCACCTACCATCTGATCTCCATTTTCAAAGACCAGTGTATCGGTTTGTGTATGTACCACAGAGCTGAATAATACAATACAGAAAACAGTAAAGATTCGTTGAATATATTTCACGTAGGCTGAATTAGGATGAAGTCATACCCATTTTGGGAAGAAAAATATGCTGAATAGGATAAAACAGTTTCGTTTTACTCAGCATATTGTATCAAGCCTTTACCAAAACGTTTCATGCATTGAGCGATTTTGTTTGTTGATGCGTCAATGTTTTTAACCGAAGCACGAGAGACAATGACCACTTCACCTGCATCTGATTTGGTTGGTTCCGGAAAGAATATAACACATAGATCATTCTTCTCTTCTGCCAGAAAACCAATTTTCGTGGTGCCGTCACATTCCACAAGGACTGGTTTTAAGCCGTGTTCTTCCTGATTTCCAACAGCATCTGCGGTCATAGATTTAATAAGGGTATAGCCGGGGATGAGATAAAGAAAATTATCCTCCAATCGACTAACGCCTTTTCTTACAGATTTAGATCGAAACAATAGGCCACTTATAAAACATATGAGGATCATAAGTAAAATGGCGATTAACCGACTACCATCAAAACCCATAAACGTATCGGGTAGCATTCCGGCAATGGGTTTAACTACCTTCGAAAGCACTTCATGTGCTTTTATCAATAACATGATGATTAATATCATGGGTAGCATAAATAATACGCCTCCGGTAATTGTGTCGCGTAAAAATTCTTTCATATCCTTTGAAATTAGTAAACCTTGTCTCTACTTAATTGACCTTTTTAGTCAGTGATAATTACTATGACTTGGTGCTATTTCGCCATGGCAATACAAAGGAAGGTTTCTTTGAAAAATAATAACTAGCATGTATGTAATTGATTCCCCTTAAATCAGGGAAATCAAAATACCATTTGTACACTTCAATACTTTAATAGAACGATTACTAATGAAGATCTCTCATCAATCGGGCAGCACCAGCCATAATCAGCATGGAGGCCGGAAAGATCAATGCCTGCCAGGTCAAATGTTCATCATTAACACTAAATAACGGAGCAAAAGGAATCCATGCAACAAAAAGCGCGACAAGTACAGCAGAAATTAACAAGGTCTTTAATTGATTAAAATCTTTAAGTGCGAGCCAGGGCAAATCATACTTTTTCAAAAAAGACATTTCCGTCAAAAAGAGCTCAGAAAGGCCAACGGAAAAAATAATAAAAACAAAACCGATCAGAAACTTATCCAATGCCTCTACAAGATAGACACCGGGGTGTTCTAATTCGTTTTTGAAAATGCCAATATAGGCCTCGATACTTTCCTTAATGCCCAGGCCAAAAAAGAATAATGCATTAATAAACGTGATAAATACCACGATGACAATTGAGACATTGAGCAGCTTATGCATAGTTGTTGTGATGTGATTGTAAATCTAAATTCAAATATATTCCAAAGTATGCTTGTATAAAATTCTCAGAGGCAATCGATCCATAAGAGGAACTCCCTTTTATCTGGTGCAATAAAGGTATTAAAACTTTCACTCCGACCTTGGGTCGGTTGACTGAAGAGATTTTAGTTGTTGCGCTCTTCATACAGGGATAGAAATTTAAGCCAATGTATTCCTATTCAAACAATTGTCAATCTGCCAGCGACCGGAATGTTGAGGTGGCAAGTTAGGAATTGAATATCAAGTATTTAATGCAAATAGCCACCCACTAAAAAAGAGAGTTGCTCTTTAAACCTTGTATCCAACAGGAATCATATTTTTAACTAATCGCTAAAATATCAACTTGGTTGTCGTTACCTTTGCGCATTAAATCAATATCATCCTATGAAAAATCTTATTCTCTTTGGACTACTTTTCCTCTCTTTTCAGGCTTTTAGTCAAAAAAAGATGCAAATCGAAGAGCAAGCTTTAGCCATTGACTCCCTGGTTTTGCAAAATTCCGGTCTAATGGCACAGGTAGATTCGTTAAAATCGATCAACGCTTCTTTAGCTTCAGCACTTGATTCAACGTCTAAAGGGCTGGACCTTTATTATTCTACGCTTAAGGACAAAGTCCTTATTGAGGATTTTGACCCATCCGCTTTGCCAGAAATTATTGATTCGCTCAAGAATGCCCGGGCAGAGAAATTAATTGGGCTCACTACGACCTCTGCATCACTATCTGATAGTATTACTGTTTTAACGACTGAAATAGATTCTTTAAAAGAAACACTTACCTCCATTAAAAATGCAGACGATGATAAAGACAAACTAGTCGCGGAATTAAAACAATTAAAAGAGCTTCTTGACTCCGGTATTATTACGCAGGAAGAGTATGATGCTAAAAAAGAAGACATCATGAAGAAATGGTAATTACGTTTTTGCAGATGGTTCTCAATCTTTTATTAAAACAACCGGCTTCAAGACTTTCAAGGACTATTGCAACTTCTGCAATAGTCCTTTTCTTTTACAGTATATTATTTTATTCAGAATCAAGATCACTCGATAAAATAATCCTTTAAACAACCAATTTACAACTATACTGTTTTAAACCTATAGCAATTGATTGGACGCACAGGTTAGTCCTTAATTCTCACGATGAAATAGTCTTTATATGAAAAATATTTTTCTTTCTTTTTGTACCCTACTGGCTATTTCCGCAGGGATCAATGCCCAGGATATAACATTTCCTAGAGAGTTGACCAATGAGGGTTCTATCCTGCTGATATACCAACCACAAGTAGATGCCTGGAAAGACTACAAAAAACTTGTCTACCGAGCTGCTATTTCCTTGACTCCTTTTCAGGGAAATGAAGTAATCGGTGTGATCTATATGGAATCTACTACGGATGTAAACAATGAAAAGCACCAGGTTTTGATCCATGATATGATAATCCAGAAATCGCACTTTCCTTCTCTGGAACCAGACTCAGCAGCCTTGATGGGTGCGTTGGTCAAGACGTTTCTTTCAACAGATCGTTCTTTGCTTATGTCGCTGGAGCAAATTGTAGCCTGCACGCCTAAAACAGACAATGTGCCAGCAGTATCAGTCAACAATGATCCGCCTGTATTTTTTGTTTCCAAGAAACCCACCATATTGATCCAGACAGAAGGAGAACCTGTCTTATATGCTGCGAACAAGGAAAACTTGAAATTTGTCGTCAACACAAATTATCCGATGTTTTATGATTCCTTTGAATCGATGTATTATCTGTATGATGGTTTGGAATGGCAGCAAGGAGCTCAAATTAATGGACCATACAAATTTACAAAGCAGCTTCCTAAAACTTTGATTAATCTCGCTAAAGACACCAATTGGGTTTTTCTGAAAGAACTGATTCCACCTAAGTCAAAGCCAGATAACGACGTTCCTCAGGTTTATTTTAGTACTCAACCGGCAGAACTTATTGTGTTTGAAGGGGAGCCAGATTTTAAACTTATCGAAGAGACAAATTTGTCTTTTGCAACAAACACGCAAAGTGACTTTTTCTTTTGTAAGGATGACAATCATTATTATGTGGTTACTTCCGGACGCTGGTTTAGATCGTCCAACTTAAATGGCCCATGGACTTATGCTTCGCAAGATTTGCCGAAAGATTTTCTCAACATTCCGATCACAAGTCCGGCATCTGCTATCTTGCCTTTTGTTGCAGGATCAGAACAAGCTAAAGATGCTGTTATGATTGCCCAAATACCTACGACTATCGTGGTAAATGCGGAAGAGGCTGCCAAAAATATTACCATCACCTATGCCGGAGAGCCAAAGTTTGAGCCCATTGATAGTACTGATTTGTATTATGCAGTTAACACATCAGATAAGGTCATCAAGGTAAGTGACGATTCCTTTTATGCTTGTGTCAAAGGTATTTGGTTCAAATCGGAATCCCCAAATGGACCATGGGAAACAGCAACATCCGTTCCTGAGGTCATCTATAACATGCCCAGTAGCTCACCTGTTTATAACGTGACTTATGTCACCCAGAACGTGACTAATGAAAATACAGTAGAAGCAAGTTACACCTCAGGCTATATGGGAGTCTATGTCGTACCCGTTGCGACTACAGTTGTGATCATATCAGGTACAGGTTACTACCACCCACCTTATTATTATTATCCCCCTTATGGATACCCCTATTACTATCACTATCCTATGACCTATGGGCCATATGCTTATCATCCGTATCATTATGGTGGAGTGGCCTATCACGCTTCGTACAATTCTAATACGGGCATGTATAGTAGAGGTGCCACGGCTTATGGCCCTTATGGCAGCGCATCTGTTGGCCAGGGTTACAATCCCTATACAGGTACACATGCAAGAGGCGCTTCTGTATCAACGCCATACGGCTCCAGATCTGCTGCACAAGCATATAACCCTTATACCGGAACAGCTGCTTCTACTCGTCAAGGATCAAGTCCTTATGCACAATGGGGCACAAGCACTGTTTCCAGAAATGGACAATCGGCTTCAGCGGCTCATATCTCCACACCAAAGGGTACTGCGGTTAAAACTTCCAATGGAGACCTGTTTGCAACTTCGAATGGTAACGTCTATAAAAAATCCGGAAATGGATGGGAAAGCACATCCAATGCACGATCAAACGCTACCGTCAATCAACCATCCACCCAAAACATGAACAGAGAATCCCAAAACAGACAAAGAGGCAGTACACAAACACAACAATTCCAGAGTAGATCATCCAGCTCAAGTTCGTATACAAGACCTGCTCCATCTCAAAGCAGGGGAAGAAGAGGATAATATAAGTGGCTTTAGGAAATTGGTTGCTTTTTGAGTTTAATTTGTAAAGGAATTATTTTTCAAACGGATAAATAACTTTCCAATCCGTTTTCATATCAATGACCGTCCATCCTATTTCTTTCGCTTCATCAAGCCCTTGATCAAGGCGTCCAATGTGTGATTCACGATCATAGGCCCATTCCCGAATCTCATCTGTGTGATGCAGGTATAACCCAAATCTAGGCCCATTCCCTTCAGTCGTCCATCGGATCATATGTAAATCCCCATCAGAATTTCCCGAGGCGAATACAGGTCGCTTTCCAATGTATTTATTTATGCCAATCGGCTTACCACTTTTGTCATCAATAAAATCTATTTCGGCAAGGCGCATGATAGTCAGTTTACCATCTACGGTATCCAGTTGTGTCTTAATCGAACTACCAACAATCTGGTCAGGAGGAATACCATAAGCCTCTTCAGTCCAAGCGCGCATAAACTCAACGCCGCCACCTGAAACGATAAATGTCTTAAAGTCATTGGCCCTTAAATAATCCAATAATTCCAACATCGGTTGATAGACGAGTTCATGATAAGGCCGATTGAATCGAGGGTGCTTTGAAGTGCGCAACCAATTTTTTACGCTCATCGCAAATTCATCTGTGGAGACACCGGCATGCGTGGCCATCATTAATTTCATTAACCCATGCTCGCCAAAACCTACTAAAGCCTTCATGTCATCTTCCAGCACCGCTTTAAAAGGTTGCTCTGTTTTCCATTCGGGATGATGTGGCGCTAGTTGCTTCACCTGATCAATGGCGAAGAAAAGTTGGAAATACATTGGTTGCTCAGACCACAGATTTCCATCATTGTCGAAAGTAGCTATTCGATCAGCCTTGGTTATATATCCTTTTCCTCCAACTTTAGTAGCTTCTGTTACAAAGGTAGTAATGGCAGCTTTAGTGGCTCCTTCGTTCCATGATGGGAGAGGATCTGAAGCTGTAGTCGGTTCAGTAGGCTTTTGTTCTTGGGTTACAGATTCTCCACAACCAAACCAAATGAGTGGTGCTAAGGCAATAAGAAATAGAATTATTCGAATGTGCATAAGTAGAACTATTTGTTTAAGAATCATCTAAAATAAAAAGATTGAAAGACTCTTTCCAAAGAGTCTTTCAATCTTTCATAAAACGTATGCTCTGTTCTATTTTATTTGTTGGTACCAGTGTTCATCGCCTCTACTTGTTTCTGCACTTTATCCAGACTCCAATCCCCAGCGGTTTGGCTCGCTGGATAATCTTTGAAAGTAGAGAGGAATTTAATGGCATATTGTTGTATTGGCGTCATAATAAAAGCCCTGTCGATATACCAATCATAGTAGGTATTTGAACCGGCTAATGCCTTTTCAAACGGGTCTCTTCGCAAATTGAAAAGGTAAGGAGCACGTAGATGTACAAATGGTTCTAACCATATCTGTAGTTGATCAGCACGGTTTTCAAGAAAGTTGACCTTCCAATCACCGTATCTTAAAGCAGCTATCTCTCCACCATCATTTACATACACAAATCCTTCACGGGGAGAATCTTTCACAGTACCGGATAAGTAGGCCAACTGATTGACGCCATCAATGTAGTTTTTGTAACTACGACCATTTAATGTAGTTCCTTTTCTTAGTTGATCAACTATTTTGTCATTTCCAGCAATGGCAGAGAAAGTAGGCAACCAATCTTCATGTGCTACGATTCCATTGAG
>JBBKXT010000073.1:0-10139 GCA_037969625.1 Saprospiraceae bacterium | reverse complement strand
AGTGTATACACTTTCGTTTAATGGATTAGTGATGTGAACTGTTGGTGGTTGGTTGGCGATCTCACCCAGCACTTTAAATCTGAAATAACCTTCCGGTGCTACGATGGGACGTACTTGTTGTTTGCCGCTATTAGCTGTCGCGAGGATATAGTATTGAATTTCTGATCCGGCTGCTTGTGGCGGAATGATCGCAGCCCAATTATAAGCTGCTGTATCGAAAAGAATCATTGGTACTTGTTGATAATTAGTTTCTCCTGCCAATCGATAAAACATATCTGCTGAAGCAATTCCATCGCGATGTTTGATGGAGGCAAGTACGGGATATTCCAATGTCTCATCCTGTGAATCGCGAAGTCTTGGATGAAGAATCAACAGTGGATTCTGAGTTCCAACTGCTTTGGTTATACAATGAATGGCACCCAGAGAAGAAATGATCGCATTACAATTTATACCGACCACATTATATCCCGGCAGATTCTCCCGGTAGATGCGCAGGGCCGTAGTATCATATCGCTCTTCGTAGGTGGGTACCAGAATAGTTTTATTAACGAAAACGGAATTTGTATAGGTTCGATAATTCCCCCCTTGTTGTGGATATCTGTCATTGCCATCCGGGGGCATTGGAAGGCGTATGATATTGTACTCGTTTCCGAATGGCGTGACGTGTTCGTTTTGAATATATTCGATATTGGATTCTATCTGTGGTCCATCGGATTCTCCTTCAGGGTACTCGCCAAAAAAAATGGTCTCTTCATCAATGATGCGCATGTGCATATCGAGGTGATGGATGCCGTCGTATGGTAATGTGGGAAGTTTGATGTATTTATTTACGCCAAGAAAAATCTTCGCGATGGAATCAATTTCTTCTTCTGATTTTCCTGGATTTTCATTGAGGACTAAGTTGGATGAGAACACCGTACCCATGCCATCAGGTAGGTGATTTCCGCCGGTGTGAATCCAATCATAAGGTGCTACTGTAGCTTCATAAATGGGTAGATTGAGATGATTGGCGACACCCGTTGGGGATTGATCATCATTTTGTCTTGGTCGGTTATAAATCCAATCAATGAGCATCAGGCTATCGACATCATTTTGATATACGGCCCATGGTCCATAATCGCGCACCCAGATTGTATTGGAAGGAGTATTCACAAACTCGACGGAGTCCAGTGAAATGCCTGCGTTTTCTAGCGTGGTTGTGACGGTAGCCGGGGTGGTGGTGATGATGAGTATTTTGCATTCTTTGACTACGTTTCTGACGATCTCTGTCAAGATAGTGGTTTGTCCTCTCCATGCAATGACCAGTGCTTGTATCTCTTCCCATTCGGCCATGGTGCGTACTTCTCCCGGTGGTGGCGTCGGTACACTTCGTAATGCTGCCGCGTGATGTTCGCGGAGGTAGTCCGCCATAATGACGCGCTCTTCGGCGGTCATGTAGTGTGGGAGGCTTTCTTGTGCGGAGAGTTGGCTGCTTAGGCAGAATAAAAAAACAGACAGCAGAAATAAATTTGATACGTGCATAAAAGGTAATTAGGCAGAAAAAAGAGGGCTGTGAAAATAACTGATTTTATTCCACTTTCACAACTTGCTGCTGATTTGATTGATTTCCGTCAATAATTTGTAGTAGATAAACACCTGTTGGCAACCCACTCAGACCATTTAGCGGATTTTGCCCTTTAAAAACTAACTTTCCTGTCAGATCGTATAAATACAGTTGTGCGGTTCCAGAGGCCTGTTCCACCCGGAGAAAATCAGTAAATGGATTGGGGTAAACATTTACATCCAATTCTACAGCTGCATTAGCATTACTGAGTATATGCCATAAATCAAAACTATTATCAGTGGTATCAGCATTTAGATGATTATTGCCATGTTCTACAAAATATATTCGATGTAATGGATAGTCGTGAGCAAAACTTGTTGTATAATCAATAAACGACACAGTATCTGTTTGTTCTGGATCAACATTCAAATTCCCAAAATTTCTTGCATTTGTTCCTGAAAAACAATTACCCTCAGGTTCATTTTTATCGTGGTGTAATGTAAACCTCTTAAGTACTTCTGTTGAGCGATTTTTAACAATAAGTGAAATTTGGATCTTAGAAAAACCCGGAAAATTTTCAATGGAACTAATCCACATTGAATCTAAAGAAATATCAAAGGACTCAATCTCGTAAGGGTCGGTATAAGCGTAACAAATTCTATAGTCTGCCTTATAGCCACCAATCCCATCTATTGCCCATGCGTAGACTCGAGCTGGAGAATATCGAAGCTCCATACTTTCTTTTACCGTTGGTACATCCAACTGTCGCACTTGAACTAGTTCAAAAGACTTGTCATACTGAACCACCTGATTGATCCCTTCAAACATACCTGACACAAACAAATACCCTTGGTTAGTTTGTATATCCTGAATACTGTCAAGAAACTGCGATACATCAATATGCTGAACCGATTCGGTAAATACGTTTACTATATCAAGTGCGGAGGGCAATGTTGGGCTTTTTCCAATCCAGAATGAATCCAGTACGACCACAAGTGAAGTATCTAAATAAAAATCAGGGTAATTTTGCCACGTTGCCAGCTGATTTAAATCCTGATCATACAACCTTGGACGTTGGTTATTTGAAATTGTTAGAATACTGTTTTCAAACTCGATAACATCAGTAACGCCAGGCAAAAATATCATCCAATCATTCTCACCGGTCAGGAGGTTTCTCAGAAAAAAGGTATCAGACTTTTCATATATGAGTTGATTCTCTCTGTATAAAAATGCGCCATAAGTCCTACCCTGTACAAAACTACGTGGCACTTCTTCTGAAAGAAGCGTAGTTATTTTTTGTGGCGTCCAGAGTTTAATAAAAAACATGTCAGGTCCAAAGTCATGAGCTCCATGTTCAACCCATACAAGGACTGAATCGTGTCCGATCCAGTGAAAGCCATAAAGAAATGCCTCGGCTCCAAAAGACAAAGTATCGACAATATTTCCTGATTTATCAATGTGCCTGATTAATAACGAATTACATATATCGGCTCTATCCAAAGAAAATGTTGACGTATCCGAAAGCTCAATGGAATGCCGAATAGAAGGAAATGCATTTGGATAAGTGCGTTCATAGATCACCTGTGCCTTTATCTGAAAAGCAAAAGAGAAGATGATGATTACGCAGATGAAGTTTCTACACATCATTTTAGTTTTTTGAGTAAGCTTTGTAGTGATGTAAAAGGTAAATAAAATATACAAGCCACTCTCCAAAAATCAAACTACTGTTCCTCAGACGACAAAAAATGAATATTACGCATCAGTCCTTCATACCCCGCCCTCCTTACCGGTGATCTTGAAAATATTTCATCGAAGACCTCTTCCTTTAATTCCAGCCAATCATTTTTACCCATCGATTTCAACTGGTCAGACGGTTCAAAAGCCGGTTCGCTGTGGGGTTTTGAAAAGCGATTCCAGGGGCACACTTCCTGACAGATATCGCAGCCATAGATCCAGTTGTCCATCTGCCCTTTAAACGATTCCGGAATTGCAGATTTTAGTTCAATAGTGAGGTAAGAAATACATTTCGAACCATCCATCAAATACCCCTCCGGAGAAATGGCGTCAGTTGGACAAGCATCAATGCATTTTGTGCATGTACCGCAGTGGTCTCTAATCGGATGATCATATTCTAATTCCACATCCAAAATAATTTCTGCGAGGAAAAAATAACTGCCCTTTTTAGGATTGATGAGCAAAGTGTTTTTACCAATCCAACCTTGACCACTACGTTTTGCCCAATCTCTTTCCATCACCGGTGCAGAGTCTACAAAAACACGTGCGTGAAAATCACCTATCTCTTCTTTTAGATCCTTTACTAGTGCTTTGAGTTTTCGGCGGACTACCTTGTGGTAGTCTTCTCCGTAGGCATAGCGGGAGATCTTAAAAGCGGTGAGTGGTGAGTAGTGAGTGGTGTTCCGCTGTGGCGGAAGGTGAGTGGTGTTCCGCTGTGGCGGAAGGTGAGTAGTGAGTTGGTGACCATCATGACGCTCCTCATTTTCGGAGAATCCCCCAACCCCCTCTGTTGCAGAAGGGTTTTCTGGGCTCACAGAGAATCCCCCAACCCCCTTAGAAGGAGGCGCATAGTTATACTGGAGGGAAATGACGGACTTGGCACCGGGGACTAGTTTCGTGGGATCTATGCGCATCTCAAAATGATTGGCCATATAGGACATTTCGCCATGGTAATTTTTACCTAACCATTTTTCAAGGCGGGATGCCTCTTCGTCCATTCGTTCCGCTTTTGCAATACCGGCGCCCATGAAGCCGTGCCGCAAAGCCGCTTCTTTTATGCTATTTGTATTTTTAAGGAAACTCGAAGACATATTTTTCAATCACTGACTAAATAAGGAATGGCACAAAATAAAATGCAAAAAGAATCTCCTTGACCCGCATTCCACCCAAAAATAGTCTCACGCAAAGATGCAAAGATCGCAAAGTTGACTTTCTTTAATATAAGCTTCAAACTCTAAAATCTTTTTGGCTTTTTAACCGACGCTGCAAGTGTGCCACTCTTCCGCCTTTGGTTGCCGTATCGCCTCTGGTGGAGAAGGTAATCCTCTTCTGCCTTTCCGCCTTTCTATCCCTCCTCTTCTACAATCTGCAACTTCGCAAAACGCAACATGATCCTGCGCTCTGAATCATCGCCCTGATCAAAATGAATCGTGGCTACTTTATTGTCACGAGCACCATCGATATTCATAATTTTGCCGCTTCCAAACTGCATGTGGATCACCTGCATGCCTTCTGCTAATTGTTCAGATGGACTTGGTTTGAAATCTGCGGGATTGACACGGGAAATATAATTTTGCTTCCGACCCGGACGATCTGCTAATAGTTTTGGTTCTTTAAATTGTAAATTACCTCTGCGCTCCACGGTAGATTCGAAATGCACTTCATCAATTTCATCGAGAAATCTACTTGGATCATTATACCTGAATTGTCCAAACTGATATCGACTTGTCGCATAGGACAGTGCCAGAAACATTTTAGCACGCGTGATGGAAACATAAAACAATCTACGCTCTTCATCGAGTTGGTCCGGTGAACTCATAGACATGTATGAGGGAAATAAATTTTCTTCCATACCGACGACGAAGACAGCTTTCCACTCAAGTCCTTTCGCGGTATGCGTAGTCATCAGACTTATAAAATTTGGTTCTTCTTCCGTAGAGGAATCCATATCCGTCAACAAAGCAATGTCGGAAAGATAACCGGCAAGGCTTCTATCGTTTGTTGCTTCGTCTGCATTATCATTTTCAACAAATTCTTTTATCCCATCAAGAAGCGCGTTTGCATTTTCAAGACGATCTCTTCCTTCATTGCTGTGATCTTGCCGCAGGTATTCAAATAGGCCGCTATCCATTGCGACCATCATGGCAACATCATATGCATTTGATGTTGCGGCTGTGATTTTAAACTTTTCGATCATCTGAACGAAGGCAGCCAGCTTTCCGGAGGTCGGATACAAACCGGATGTCAATACAGCCCACATAGACACACCTTCCGCCACTGCTATTTCAGCGATCTTATCGGTGGTCGTTTTTCCGATGCCTCTTTTAGGTGTATTGATGATGCGCTTGAATGCTTCATCATCACGTTCATTGACAATAAGTCGGAGGTACCCGAGGAGATCTTTTACTTCCTTTCTTTGATAAAATGACAGTCCGCCAAAAATCTTGTACGCGAGATTTTGTTTGCGCAGATGCTCTTCAAAAACTCTTGATTGAGCATTAGTTCGGTAGAGAATAGCGATGTCACTATTCTCCAGATGAATTCTGTTTTTGTATTCAATGATGGTGCTGGCGACCAATCTTCCTTCTTCGACATCACTGACGGCTTTGATCATTTTTATCTTGTGACCATCGCCCAGTTCTGTCCAGATTTCTTTTTGAATTTGTTTGCTATTGTTTTGGATCACCATATTCGCTGCCTTCACAATGTGCTCGGTGGATCGGTAATTTTGTTCCAGCTTATATACCGACACATCCTTAAAATCCTGTTCGAATTTTAGAATATTTTCGATGGTTGCTCCTCGAAAAGAATAAATACTTTGTGCATCATCACCGACGATACATATATGATTTTCACTGCCGGGATATGATGTGAGGAGTTTTATGATCGCATACTGCAAGTAATTGGTATCCTGAAACTCATCGACCAAAACATATTTGAAAATGCGTTGGTATTTTTCTCTGACCCCTTCTCTGTTATCCTGGAGCAGGCGATACATTTGCAAAAGGAGATCATCAAAATCCATGGCGCCTGCTTGTTTGCAGCGATTGTAATATCGTGCGTAGATATCGTATATCTGTGGACGCTTATTCATGCGATCGTATTGTACGAGATCTTCATCCTTGGCGTACAGCTCCGGTGTAATCAAATTAGATTTCGCTGAAGAAATACGTGCTAGTACGCCATTGGCATTATATTGTTTGGGATCGAGGCGCATTTCTTTCACGATATCGCCGACCAGACTTTTGGAATCATCGCGATCATAAATCGTAAAAGCGGTGGGAAAATCGACTTTTGCGGCTTCGACGCGTAGAATTCTGGCGAAAATCGAGTGAAAAGTGCCGGCCCAGACTCGATCGCCTTTGGAACCGACAACGGCTTGAATCCGCTCTTTCATTTCGCGCGCAGCCTTATTGGTAAAGGTCAGGGCTAGAATTTGTTGCGGGGGCACACCTTGTTCGATCAGGTAGGCAATACGGTAAGTCAATACACGTGTTTTTCCGGATCCTGGTCCGGCGATGACCATTACGGGGCCATTTATATCAGTGACAGCTTTGCGCTGCACTTCATTCAGGGAGGTTAAGTACGTCATAATAGGGGTGTAAAAATAAAGGATATGTTTGGGGTATGGGGAAAGAATTTGAATTATAGCGTTCAAAATAAATTTTGTACACTATAATCATTTTAAAATAGAATAATTTGATACTTTTTGCCAAAATCCAATAACTCTATTATCCACCTTGGCCCTAGAAACTGAAAAGTACTGGTATTTAGTATTTAGTATTAAGGATAATACTTATTTTGAATAGAATTTGATTTCCGTAATTTGGCGCCCTCATGGCGAGCCTTGATATCATACTACCCGCATACAATCCACTACCCTGTTGGGAGAAAAATGTCAGCAATCGCTTTCTTTCTTTGAAAAAGGCGATGCCGGAGCATCATTTTAACCTTTTTATCGTCAATGATGGTTCACAACTCATCGATGGAGAAGAATCAATTGAAGTTATAAAGGCCTCTGTTCCAGAACTTAAGTGGATTAGTTATCCGAAAAACAGAGGAAAAGGCTATGCGCTCCGACAAGGTGTCAAGCAGTCGGAGGCGGATTTTATCATCTATACGGATGTTGATTGGCCTTACCAGGAGGAAAGCATGATTGGGCTAATACGTCAGCTGACTACAGATGCTGATGCGGTTATAGGAAAAAGGGATGAAGCTTATTATAAACATCTTCCATCGGCCAGAAGAAGGATATCGAGATTATTGCGCAAGATCAATGCTACGCTGCTGCGACTAAAAGTTGATGATACACAAGCCGGACTTAAGGGTTTTAGGAAAAATGTCAAAGACGTGTTTTTATCCACTACAATAGATCGTTATTTGTTTGATCTGGAGTTTATCTATTTTTTGTCTAAAAGTAAAAATCTCAAGATTGTTGGTTTTCCGATTTCACTGCGTTCCGGGATTTCATTTTCACAAATGAATCGTGGTATTTTAATGGAGGAGGCGGGGAATTTTTTAAAAATATGGCTGAAGGGAGGAAGGAAATAAAAGATTAAATAGTGAAATATTAAAAATGAAAATAGGGCTGAAAGAGTTTGTTTCTACGATTTCTCATGATACGCCACCAGATGGACTAAAACCTTTACTGCTGGCTTTATGGTATGATGCCAGAGGAGATTGGGAAATGAGTCACAACATTACACAGGTCTCAGATACCCGGGAAGCGGCACAAATCCATGCTTATCTGCATCGCAAAGAAGGGGATATTTGGAATGCAGATTATTGGTATCGCAGAGCTGATGCAACCCGACCAACACATACTTTAGAAGAAGAATGGAAAGTGTTAGTTGAAAAACAGTTACTGTAGATAAGTCCTTAGACGCGAGACACGAGACGCTACTTTTGATTTTTCAAATTTAATTAAAATAAAATCTTTGTCATATCTCGCTCACCGTAAAACCTTATTAATACTATTCACCGCTCACCGTTCAGTATTCACCTTTTACAAAACAAAGCCACGGATCGGATTGGGCTCCAATTATTCTTTAGCCATCAAGTTTTCCAATGCGGCAAGACGAGCTTCTAAATCAATATTTTTTTGATTTTTATTTTCCACCTCAGCTAAACGGGCTTCCAAACTTTTGTTTTCATCCCGCAAATCATTAATTGTTTTTTGTTGCTCTTGAATGGCTTTGATGGCGATGATGCCGAATCCGGCGTAGTCCATGGTGTACCGATCATCTTCCTGCACATAGGTGATTAATTGCGGATAAATTTCGTTTACGTCCTGAGCGATCATTCCGATATATCTTTTGGACTCATCATCATTTTTGTAGGTATAGGTGAGAGGTGTCAGTTGATTAAAAGAGTTCCAATCAAAGTCAAGCGGTTGAAAATTATTTTTCAATCGTCTATCAGAGACTGTGGAATAAACACCATTGACGTCATTAAACGTTCCCTTCAATCCTGTAGTATCAAAGTAAAGACGGAGGTTCCCATCTCCGCTGGAAACATACAGTCGAGCGTATTCATTATTCGTGACGTTCTGCAACTTCAGACCACTGGTGCTCCCGCTGTTACCATGACGGATATGAAGATCAGATTCCGGATCACATTTAATACCCACGTAACCTAGTCCGCTGGCTGTGATAATGTTTCCTATCCCATTATAAAAAACATTAAAGAAAGAATTGTCGTGAGTATTATCAGCCAGTCCAAACATCGTCCAGCGATTGTCTGTTTCGACTCCATTGCTGAAGATGATTCTTGCGCCATCATTGGCCGCTGACTCAGTGAGTTTGAGTTGAGGTGTAGTGGCATTTCCATTGCTGAATATTTCGAGTGGTGCCACCGGTGTAATCGTCCCGATACCAACAAGGCCGTTTTTGAGGATCGTCATGGCATTCTTTCGATTCAAATCATTACTCCCAATACCGACTTCAAAAATGGGATCTGTAGTCACCCATGAATTTGTAGTTCCTTCCCCCACATTATATTGTCCATGAGCCGTCGATGCATAAGCTTCAGCTTTCGTATATCGTCCTGTCGCCAAGGCATAAAATCCAGTTGCTTTGGAAGAGGTCCCCAAGGCAGTTGAATTCACGCCTGTGGCTTCTGTCTGATGGCCTAGTGCTACTGCATATAGACCAGAAGCGAGTGTATTGTACCCAGCCGAAAAAGAGTAAGAACCAATAGCGTTTGATCCCCAGACTGCGGAATTGAATAATGCTCCAGTTCTGAAAGCACCTTTTGATTTATCAAAGAACAATAATGTATCTGTAATTATACTTGCCGGAGGAACATCTTCACGACCCACAATAAAATCCCCATTTTTCAAAACGGTTACTGCATTTTTTCGATTTCCTTCGGATGTTCCAATACCAACTTCCAGAACAGGGTCGGAGGTTATCCATGAATTATTTGATCCACCTCCAACATTATACTGTCCCAGTGAGAATGATGCCAATGCATCCGCATGCGTATAATTTCCCGTTGCGAATGAAGCATACCCATTGGCTTCTGTCGCAGAGCCGGAAGCTACTGCTGCCTGATTTGAAGCTATAGTGTTATTACCGGTAGCAATTGATTTTGAACCTGAAGCAATCGAGTTACTGCCTGTGGCAAATGAGAATGCGCCCGATGCTCTGGTATTTAAGCCGGTTGCCATAGCATAGTCGCCTGTAGTTTGTGAATTTTGCCCTGTTGCTATTGCTCCATCGCCTGTGGCCCTTGTTTCATATCCAAGTGCAACGGAAAGAATCCCTGAGGCTACTGTATTGTAGCCTGAGGAAAAAGAGAACCTGCCAATGGAATCCGGTGCCCATGCATCTGAGTTGTAGAGCAGACCAGATCTAAAAGC
>JBBKXT010000072.1:0-5493 GCA_037969625.1 Saprospiraceae bacterium | reverse complement strand
GTATCAGATGCATGTGGCAATTCATCTACTTGTTTGCAAAATATTACTGTGACAAATCCACTTGATCCCGGCATTTTAGGATTGGCGATGGATACGATTTGTTCCGGTGATATCGTGATCTTTGAAGGAGAAGATCCGGGGATCGATCCACTCACCTATGATTGGAGTTTTGGATCCGGTTCAAGTCCATCTGTAGAGACAGGCATCGGACCACACAATGTGGTTTATGACTATAATGCAACGAATGGTTCTGTCGGTGCCTGGGTGATCCTCACGCTTGGCACACCGGGTTGTATGTCCGTATCTGATACGGTATCCAATATTCATGTCAATGCACTTCCCGATGCAAGCTTTACGTCACCGACAGGAAATCCTTGTGTGTTACACGATAAGACATTTGAAGCAACGGTTCCGGAGGTTCCGGGATATTCGTATGAATGGAATTTTGGCGTAGGCGCCAGCATTCCTACTGCCTCAACGTATGGACCGCATACTTTGGAGTATCTTAGCAATGGAGTTAAGACGGTACGATTGATTGTTTATTCAAATGAAGCAGGTGCTTCTTGTGGAGATACCACTACACTCGTTTTTGCAGTTAATTTCTGTCCCGGAAACATCACCGGAAAAGTGCTTAAATCAGATGACTCTCCTATTTCCGGTGTAAACCTTAGATTATATAGTGACAATGATCTTGATGGCGTCCAGGATAATAACACGGCCATTCGAAGTGTATTTACAAATAGTCAAGGATTGTATTCGATGGCTTCATTATTGCCGGGCTATTATGTCATTGTACAAGTGCAACCAGCCGGATATGTAAGTCTCTATGATGAAGACACCTCTGAAGACATGGACTCCGTTCTTAACATTAACACCAATGACAATATTATACCGGTGACGGTGGAGCCGTTTGAATTGGATGCGGATAATATTTTTGTAGAGGTCACTGAACCAGGTTCAATTACCGGGTATGTTTTTGACGACTTCGATAACGATCAAAATCCTGATCCGGCCGAAGGACTTCCAAGTGTGACAATTGAGTTACACAAAGATGTAAATCTGGATGGGATGGCTGATTTAGATGCGCTAGTCGGCAGTGTAGTAACCAACAATGATGGTTATTATATATTTCCTGTGGTAGCCACCGGCAACTACGTTTTGGTTGAATTACATCCGCCTGGGTATACCAGTGTCAAGGATATAGATATCTCTAATGATGGTGACTTGGTGGCGAACACCAATATGTTAAATGACACACTTCCAGTAACGATCATCAATAGTGAACTAGATGAAGGAAATTATTTCATTGAGGGTTCTGCCTGCAGTGGATTAGTGACCACATTACAAGATGGTATTCCTGGTTCATTGAGATACATGGTCGATTGCGCAGTGGATGGAGATACGATTTCCTTTCATCCGATTCTGGCTGGTCAAACATTGATTTTAAGTGATGATCGATTGGAAATTGGTAAGGATTTGTTTATCATTTCAACTTTATCACCAAAGATTACCATCCAGTCTAATGTAAGTGGTGGTATTAATATTCTAACCGGAAAATCAGCGGAGTTTAAAAACATGAATGTGATCAGCGGTCTTACCGGTTATCCGGGAGCTGCATATGACAACTATGGTCAATTAACGCTATGGGATGTGAATGTTTTAAGAAACGCGTTACTTCCATTAACAGATTACCTGATTTTTAATGGTACATCTGGTGTTATGACAGTAAAAGGCGAGATACAGATCCAAACGGATTAATCAAAATAAAATTAGTTTAGCCTATCTCAAGTACAAAAAGAGGGGGATGAAATCATTAGATTTCATCCCCCTCTTACGGTTGATGTACACTGAAAATGATCTTATCAATTTAGTTGATCAGAGATACCGTTAGCATTGAATATTATTTAATTCAGCTTGCGTTGCATCAATTGCAGCCTGAAGCTCTGCCTGATGGCCATTCGTTGTTGTGCATCCAATTAGATTTTCAAGGGCGTTCAGATAGGTTTGATATGAATTTACATAGGCTATACAATTCACTGTAGTGGGATCCATGCTATAGGTGCTAAGGGCAGTAGCAAGCGCTTCAGATTCAGCTTGTACCTGAAGTGCTCAATTACATCCAATAGGGTCATCATCATTTTTTTTGCTACAACTATAGGTCATAAAAATAAGGCCGCATACTAGGCAAACCATTAATCGTTGAAATGAATTCTTGTTGTAAAAGGATTTTGGTTAACAAATTAAAAGTAGGTACTAAGTTAAAGAATTTTGATCTGAGAACTGAGACGCTAGAGGCAGGAGGCAAAAAGCGCTGAAAGTGCGTCATAATATAGCTAGGTTTCGCAGATGCCTATTAACACGTGCACGTCAAAATATAGCGTGCGCCTGAGGTGGACGTTATATCTTAACATGTCAAACACCTCCCCATCACCATTTCTTTTTATGCAGAAATTTCTAAAGAACAATCTTCATCTTTTCGGGCAATTACCCCCTTTACCCCTTCGGGGTTGATCGTATAAATCAATCATTTTAATCTATAAACATCTACCCCCTACGGAGTTCATCACACGGACAAAACACTGAGCAAAGGACCCGTAAGATAATTGCGAACGGATGACTTTATTATAGAACCTATAAATTGAAAAAAGCACAAACGCGCCTGATGCGGACGATATATCTTAACACGACACAAAGTTTATGTAGGCTATTAAGATTATGAAAGATAGAATGTGAGAATGATTAAATCCGACATCTCTTGTCTTTTTTTTATGAAGGTATCAAGGGTATGAAAAAAATGAAGTGAGGAAGAGTAGTCTAAAAATCGCGTGTCTTAAGTCGCGTGTCGTTTATCGCGCATCGCATTTCTCATGTCTCCAAGTCTCAGGTCCTTTTAAGGTTTGTGAAGCTTATGATGATCTTGAATGAGCAGGATTAATCCCAGGTCACGCATCGCGCATCGCGTGTCGAAAAGTCTAAGGTCTCAAAGCTCCACAGATAAAGGACTGCACCTTCACTGTGAATCTCAGGTCCTTTTTTTCCTTAATTAGTCACGTTTCCTTTGCAAAACAATCCCATCCATAACGGAAGGAATGGGTAATTCCATGGCAGACAGTATGCTTGGAGCGATATCTGCCAATCTGCCGTTTTTAATAGAATACTGATTGGAATCGGCAGAAACATAAATAACCGGAACAGGATTTTTAGTGTGGGCTGTATTCGGTGATCCATCCGGATTGACCATCATATCCGCATTTCCATGATCCGCAATGATGAATATCGAATATTGATGTTCAAGGCAAAAAGGTACTATTTTGGAAAGACATTGGTCAACCGTTTCAGCAGCTTTGACAGCAGCACGAAAAACACCCGTATGACCTACCATGTCGGTATTGGCATAGTTCAGGCATATAAAGTCCGGCTCACTTAAAGTGATGGCTTCAATAGTTTTGGCCGTCACTTCAAGCGCACTCATTTCTGGTTGCATATCATATGTTGCCACTTTTGGAGATGGAATCAGCAATCGGGATTCACCTGCAAAGAGTTGTTCTTTTCCGCCTGAAAAGAAATAACTCACGTGCGGATATTTTTCTGTTTCTGCTACACGAAGCTGCGTTTTTCCAAGGGAGGAAAGATATTCCCCGAGGGTTCCGGTGATATCTGTCTCGGGAAATAAAGATTCTATATTTTTAAAAGTATTATCGTATTGTGTCATGGTGAGCATTGAAATCTTAAGCGGCTGCATCTCATGATCACCGATGCCTACTTGACTTATTGCCTCAGTCATTTGTCTGGGTCGATCCGTCCGGAAATTGAAAAAGATAACGGTATCACCCTCTTTTATAGAGCCAATAGGTTGGTCAAGATCATCTACCAGTACATGCGGGTTGATAAATTCATCCGTAATGTTTTCATCATAGGATGACTGAATGGAGGCAACCATATCGCGGGTGTGATGGCCTTTGCCATGGACCAGGAGATCATAGGCAAGCTTTGTTCGTTCCCATCTTCTATCTCGATCCATAGCATAATATCGGCCTATGACACTGACGATAGGCACTTGAAGCGGTTCGGTTTCCTTTTGAATTTCTTTTATAAATCGGATGCCGCTTTTAGGATCAACATCTCTGCCATCGGTAAAAGCATGGATGCAAATATTGCCTGAATAATTATTTCGGCAGATATGCGCTAAAGCCAGCAAGTGATTGATATGAGAATGAACACCACCATCCGATACCAGTCCCATCAGATGAATCGTCCCGGTTGCCTTGGCGATGTTGTTTAATAGGACTTGATTTTTGGCTAACTCACCCTCTTTGACAGCCTTGTTGATCCGGGCAAATTCCTGATAGATTACTCTTCCCGCACCGATATTCAGATGACCAACCTCCGAGTTGCCCATTTGGCCGTCCGGGAGTCCGACGTCCTCGCCATAGGTGATAAGTGTGGCGTTTGGGTGGGTGTTCATCAGGCTGTCAAAAAATGGGGTATGGGCCTTTTCAATGGCACTTTCGGAAGGATTGGGGTTCAATCCCCAACCATCCAGAATAAATAAAATCGCCTTTTTCAAAATAAATTATTTTTTTATTTAATACTTTTTTTAGTGCTAAATCCACGCTAAGATAGGAGCATAAATTCTTTATGAGGATGACATCCCCCCATGGATGAAGTTTCTTTGAAATGTGCATTTAACGATGATGATGCCCTATTTCCACACAATAAACTTGATCAGGGTAAACCATGAAATTGCAAAAATTGATGATAAATATTTTTATACGTAAACTTATAACGGTCAGAGATTAAAACATTACAAGTAAACAATAGGTTAAAGCATTCTTGATATTAAGTAAACAAATATATGTGTGATTATCGTTATGGTATCAATATGATTAGTACATTCGTATAGCATCATTGATTGCATATGATGTAGAGAGTTGGACTTTACTCACTAGTCTGATTTGGAAGATTCTCTTTTAAAAGTGGATCTTTTTTTCTTTTTCTCACCCTTATTGCTCCACCCCGGAAAGGACATTGGCAAGGTTGTTGCACCTCTGTCATGGGTTTTAGAGCTGTGTTGCGGTCAACAAAGAAAGAGAATTTTACATACTATCGATAAATGAGAATTACCACCGACAATTGTGAATCCCGGCTTACAATTTCTCACCCATATCCGCTAGGATTTTTTAAACGAAGTTTCCGACTCGTAGGATTAACAGTATTGTTTTTCCTGCTTTCCTTATTGACAGGGATGCAAACGCTCAACGCACAGAACTTTAATTTCTGTACGAACTGTACGGGTACTTCAGGAAACTGTGCCTATCCTGACAATGCCACAAATCCAGATTTAGTGACACTCTGCGTTGATATGGACATCGTCTTTATCCTCGATGAGTCCGGTTCCCTTGACGGCTATCAAAATGATGTGGAGGCAGGGGTGATGGCTTTTATGAATGCCCTTGATGGCACTGGAGTAAGAGTTTCCATTATTGAGTTTTC
>JBBKXT010000071.1:0-3644 GCA_037969625.1 Saprospiraceae bacterium | reverse complement strand
GCTAATTATAGTCAATGTGTTTGTATTTCTGGTGGTCATGGCACTCCAGTTGGCCATTAGGCTTGGTACGGGATTTAACCATGATTCAGGGCTGTTTGCGGACATGATGAAGTACCTCTACCTGTCAGATGACTTCCTTTGGGACTTAACGCATCCCTGGACCATTATCACGCATATGTTTACGCATGTTGGATTCTTTCATCTTCTATTCAATATGCTGATTCTGTATTGGTTTGGACGAATCGCCGGAGATTTGCTTGGGGATCACCGGATGTTGCCGCTTTATCTATATTCCGGATTGGCAGGTGCTGTAGCCTATCTGATTACTGCTCCAATGATATATACAGGAGCGAGTACTGTCCATGGGGCTTCTGCAGCCATCATGGGTATTGTTGCAGCTGCGGGCATGACGGCACCGGATTATCAAATGCGGCTGCTTTTATTGGGCGATGTACGATTAAAATATATCGTGGCCGCATTGCTGGCGATTTATGTCATTGGAATCGCCAATATGGAGAATATGGGAGGCCACATGGCCCATTTAGGTGGGGCTGCTTTTGGATTTTTCTATGTGTATATGCTACGGCAAGGAACGGATCTGACCACCGGCTTCAATCGCTTTTTATCCTTGTTTAAAAAACCTATTCGTCCTATTCGAAAGCCCGTCAAACGAAAGGTGACGATGGAAGTAAGTCATCGAGCAGCGCACCAAAAAGGCGACAGTGAATCCTCCACAGATCAATCCTTTGATGGCGAACAGGAGCGTCTAGACGCCATACTTGATAAAATAAAACAGGGAGGATATCAAAAACTAAGTGCAGCAGACAAAAAATTTCTAGATGACGCGAGCCAAAAATAGACGAAAGTCCAGCTGGCTGAAAAAGTGGATCTTCTGGATAAATATTGGTTTTGTTTTACTTCTCTTACTAACCTACATCACACCATTTGTTAGGGCAGAAACCTGGGGGTGGTTATCCTTATTAGCCCTGGCCTATCCGTTTATTATGTTCGTTAATGGATTGTTTGCATTAGGATGGATTTTTTTCAGAAGCTGGTACGCAGTCCTTTCTGTAGTAGCCATCCTGATTGGATTCTCGAATCATATCCGTTACATAAAACTCTACTCCACCGCAAATAAAGAAGCCAAGTGCGATGAGTCCATCCGCCTGATGTCTTACAATTTAAAAGGCATGTCGATGATTCCTTCCAAATCAGAAAAAGATATAGCCGGAAAAATTGATTCACTTTACAAAGCCATCAGTGACCTCCAGGAGTTTCCGGATATTCTTTGTCTGCAGGAAGTTTCAAACGGAAAAGAAATAGCCAAGCGATTCGGTATGGGCCATGTGCTGCATGCATCGAAATCCTCTCTGTGGATGTTGTCCCGTTTTCCGATCATCGCCAATGGAGAGATTGAAGGCGAAGAAACAAGCCCAAGTGCTATGTGGGCAGATATCAAGACTCCACAGGGCACACTGCGCGTTTACAATATGCATCTTGTTTCAAACCGTGTAACCAATACGACAGAAGAACTCATCCAGGACATGGATCTCAAAAATGAAAACACCTGGAATAATATTCGTTTTATCATCAGCCGATATCGACACACCACCAAACTAAGAGCAATAGAAGCACAAAAGATTCAGAACCATATCATCAATGCCCCCCACCCTGTAGTACTGGCCGGTGATGGCAATGATCCACCCTTGTCTAACGTGTATCATGTCTTATCTGATGGTTTGAATGATAGTTTTGTAGCACGTGGATCAGGTCTGAGCACCACCTATGCGAGTAAATTACCATTATTGCGGATCGATTATTTCCTTGGTACACCGCAGATTAGCTTTAAAGATCACCAAACCTACCCTTTGAATTTTAGTGATCATTATCCCATCGCCACGGGAATTTGCATCAACAAAAGCCCCTGATTCTAATCGTGCTTCGCTTCAATAGCTTATTTTTGCGGCTATGAGTTTAAAAATCCAAAATAGCATTAGCGGCACCAAGGAAGAATTTCAACCGATCCACGAAGGACGGATTGGGATGTATGTGTGCGGACCTACAGTATATAGCGATGTGCACATAGGCAATTGCCGAACTTTCGTCAGCTTCGATGTCATCTACCGGTACCTTATGTATATAGGTTACAAAGTGAGGTACGTGCGCAACATAACGGATGTAGGTCACCTGGAAGGAGATGCGGATTCAAATGCTGAGGATAAAATCAGTAAAAAAGCACGCCTCGAACAAGTCGAGCCCATGGAAGTGGTACAACGGTATTCCAATGGCTTTCACGACATCATGCGTCGTTTCAATACACTCGAACCGAGCATCGAACCAAGAGCAACCGGACACATCCTCGAACAAATAGAAATGGTCGAAGAGATCATCAAGAGAGGCTATGGCTATGAGGCGAATGGAAGCGTGTACTTTGACACCCTTAAGCTTATTAATGATGCAGATATTTATGGAAAACTATCCGGCAGAAAAGTTGAAGACCTGCTCGTCGAAACCAGAGATCTGAAAAATCAGAGTGAGAAAAGACATCCTTCCGATTTTGCTATCTGGATTAAAGCTGACGAGCGACACTTGTTACGCTGGAATGCACCTTGGTCCGATGGATTTCCAGGATGGCATCTCGAATGTTCTGTAATGAGTACAAAATATCTCGGGGATCGATTTGATATCCATGGCGGAGGAAATGATCTGAAATTTCCCCACCACGAAAATGAAATCGCTCAAAACTATGGCGCTTGTGGAAAAACACCAGCGAACTACTGGATACACAGTAACATGTTACTGCTGAATGGAAAGAAGATGTCTAAAAGCGATGGTAATAATATCACACCTACCGAGCTTTTCACCGGCGATAGCATTCATATCACCAAATCTTATTCACCCATGGCCTTACGCTTCTTTTTCCTCCAGGCACATTACGGTAGCACACTAGATCTCAATGATACATCTCTCCAAGCCGCAGAAAAAGGATATCAACGCCTGATGGAAGCAAATAAGACGCTGATGGGACTTTCCCCTGAAAAGGAAAAAAGTGATACCCCTTTAGCAAAAGAAATCGAAGAAACAATTACTGCCGCTTTTGAAGAAATGAATGACGACTTCAATACACCGAAAGCATTGGCCCGATTGTTTGAGTTGATCCCAACCATCAACAAACTGGCAGACGGCCAAATAAATCTCGATGATGCCGGACAACAAGCACTGGATGTCGCAAAAAAAGGATTCAATGATCTATTATTCACGGTTTTTGGACTTAAAAATGAAAGTAATGATCATAATGGGCACATGGAACAGTTAGATGGTTTGATGCAACTAGTCATCGATATGCGCCAGACTGCGCGTGAAAATAAAGATTGGCCTACATCTGATAAAATCAGAGATACCTTGAATGAAATAAAAATTGATTTGAAGGATGGGAAGGATGGAACTTCCTGGGCGCTGAAGGGGTAATCCTCCTTCTCCGCCTGAGGCGGATTCGGCGGACAAGGGAAGGTGATAGGAGCGGAGCGCAGACCCTGTACTCCGACGAAGGAGGTAGTTCAGGGGAGGTGAGTAGTGAAAATCAAAACTGCGACTCTGCGCACAAACCAAGGAAGGAGAGTATAACCCGGAAAATTTAATTAAAC
>JBBKXT010000070.1:0-8333 GCA_037969625.1 Saprospiraceae bacterium | reverse complement strand
TCCTGTGCAGCCGGTGCAGCATCCGTCACCAGCAACAAAGAAGTCATCGATCAGTTTTATCGTTTTGGTGAAAGCATTGGAATAGCCTTTCAAATCAAGGATGATCTTTTTGATTACGGCGATGCCGATGTGGGCAAACCTCGTGCAATTGATATTAAAGAAAAGAAAATGACATTGCCGCTGATATACACCTTGCAACAAGTCAGTACTCCGCGTCGAAAAGAGTTGATCCGTACAGTTGAGAAATACAATACCAACAAAGTTAAAGTACGAGAATTAATTCTTGAAGTTTATGAGACTGGAGGTATCGCCTATGCCGAGCAAGTGATGGAACAGTATGTTCAGAAAGCACTTGACATTGTGGAGACAATACCTCCATCTCCTGCTACCAATTCCATGAAAGAATTAATCTCTTATGTGATTGATCGGAAGAAATAAATGGTGATCGATGATTTCTCTAAGTCAAAGTGTTTAGATCTCCTTCTCCGCCTGAGGCGGATTCGGCGATTGAACAAAGTTGAGTATTGTCCCCTACGGTTACAATGTTTAGATAGTTTAGGTCAACTTCTCTTTACAGCAGTAAAACTCATCAGAAACAGATATCTCAAAAAACTAAACTTCCTAAACAGTGCCGCCAACTTTGACCGCCGAATCCGCCGCAGGCGGAGAAGGAGGGGTGGTAACGCTAAACTTCCTAAACACTGTTTCGAAGAGACGATCTGCAAGTCTTAGGTCTTAGCTCTACAGATGAAGGACTGCGCCTTCACTGTAGGTCTCTAGTCTGCCATTCTTAAACATCAATCCGTTTGATATCTGCACCAATTGCATTCAATCGAACATCAATATTCTGATACCCGCGATCTATTTGATTGATATTATGGATCATGGAAGTGCCCTGGGCAGAAAGGGCGGCAATTAAAAGTGCAACGCCCGCCCGGATGTCCGGCGAACTCATTTCAATACCTCTCAATTGATTTTTTCTTTCCATGCCGATCACGGTAGCGCGGTGTGGATCACAAAGAATAATCTGTGCCCCCATGTCGATGAGTTTGTCAACAAAGAACAATCGACTCTCGAACATCTTCTGATGGATCAATACACTTCCCCTGGCTTGTGTTGCAACCACTAAAACAATACTCATCAAGTCTGGTGTAAAACCAGGCCATGGAGAATCATAAATCGTCATAATCGATCCGTCAATGAAAGTTTGTATTTCATAAACATCCTGAGCAGGAATCACCAGATCATCGTCTTCTACATTGATTGTAATGCCCAACTGTCTGAAAATTCTTGGGATGATTCCAAGTTCTTTCACCTGACAATTCTTTATGCGAATATTTGATTGTGTCATTGCAGCCAACCCGATAAACGAACCGATCTCAATCATATCGGGAAGAATCCTGTGCGTAGCACCACTGAGATGATCCACCCCATGGACGATGAGTTTATTTGAGCCTTGTCCTTCGATGTGGGCGCCCATCGCAGTCAGCAATCTGCAGAGCTGTTGCAGGTAAGGCTCACATGCAGCATTGTAAATCGTTGTGGTGCCTTTCGCGAGGGCAGCGGCCATGAGAATATTTGCCGTGCCGGTGACAGATATTTCATCCATCAGGATATAAGCGCCATGGAGTCCTTTGGGCGCTTCCACATAATACTGATCACTGGCATCATCATAAACAAAATTGGCGCTGAGATTTTGGAATCCATGGAAGTGTGTATCAAGTCGTCGTCGTCCTATTTTATCACCACCGGGTTTAGGTAAAAATGCTTTTTTGAATCTTGCAAGCAATGGACCTATGAGCATCACACTGCCGCGAATTCTTCGACTGTTTGATTTGAATGTTTCTGATTCAAAATGATCCAGATCGATTTCATCTGCCTGAAAACGAAAATGACCTGTGCCGAGTTCTTCTATTTTTACACCTAGTCCGCGCAACAAACCAATTAACATATTGATATCAAGGATATCAGGAATATTGGTGATTTCTACCGGTTCTGCTGTGAGCAATACTGCGCTAATGATTTGGAGCGCTTCATTTTTAGCGCCTTGTGGATGGAGATCGCCGGATAAGGTGCGTCCTCCCGTAACTTGAAATGCCTGTGACTGACTCATTTATATTTGGGTATTTACACTGCTAAAAGTAGTCAAATATAAGTTAATCAGTTTCTTAAATATGGCAAAAGTATTTGCTTTGAAATAAGTTAATACCAATGTTAATAAATCTTGCTTAGGGAATCCCGATGATCTTCATTCATACTAAATGAGTTTAAAAAAAGATAGCCACCGGAAAAAATTCCGGCAGCCATCTCAGTCCCCAAGGATTGTATGATAAAAACTCTATCTGGATGTTAGTCCTATCATTGATCTCACCCTACCATAGGACTGAGCATTTCCATACTTTAAATTAATCTTGAGTAATCGGTATGCTTCCTGTGTAATATCATCATGGACACCAGTTCCGGCAGAACTTCCGGGAAACAAACTTTTTCCAAACTGAACTGCAAAAGCTTCATTTTTCTGTGCGATTTCAAATCCACCTTCTCCTTCAAACACAAAGCCTAAGGGTCCGATTTTTTTCAAATAGCCATCATTAGCCGGAACCTGAGCAAAAAGTGCTTGTTCGGTATAATCAATGTTATAGAGCAATCCATTAGGAAATTCCGAAGTAGGGCTTGAATAGGCAGACCCCTGAACTGACGCTGTCTGTGGTTGCAGATTTGCATCGACGCTTAAGACTTGTCCCGTTACCGGACTAATGCGAAGATTTTGACCGGAGCTGGTGACCAGTCGGATCACATCTTCCCTCGGATCAAAATCGAAACCAATGGTTTCACCTTCAATGGCTGGATCTATTGGAAAACTAGACACTGCAATTGCTAATCCTGTATTGACGTCGATTTTGTAAAGGTAGCTTTGATTCGAAATACCATAAAGCTCTTTTGATGTACTCGAATAATCAATACCAATGACACGTTCTTCGGGGCGCATGCTAAGGATAGGCACAACCTCTTTTTCGACAACAGGAGGACCTGAAATCAAATGTACCAGTTCGTTGAATGGTGTCAAGCCGACCAGCTTAAAACTTGGTTTACCAAATACCAACCCTCTTTCTTCCAGGGTTTCATCATCTAAGGGTGCGTCATTTGCTGTTAAGCCCATACCATCATCCTTGGCACATCCCACGGCGATCAGCATCATGAAAAGTACCAGGCCTCCAAAATTGAATAAATTTAAATTGAGTCTCATATGTAGAAGTTTAGTTAGTGACAATTGACTTCAGAGGTGAGAGACATAATAAGTGAATGAACAACTAAAACAACATTGCTTAAGTTGTACTCACACAGATTGTACGGCAATATGTATAAAGGGCTAAAGGGAGAAGAACTATAAATATATCCCTTTTAAAGTCAGAAAAACGCAAAAGGAAGTGCTAAAAATATATATCAGGGTAAAATTCAGGGTTTACACCTATCCTTGGAAAATGCGTTTGCGGAGGCATAAAAACCACCAAGATCCTGATATTATTGGATCTGGTGGAATCTTAGATCAGGACAAAAAAAAAGAGATCCGCTATTCTCAGAACGGACCTCTATAGGTTATTTCCAGGTTTACTACCAGGAAATCAGGATGGTTTATTCCTCGACAACTTCAAATTTGATTGTTGTCGTTACTTCCGGGTGGAAGTTAATATTAGCTTCATAGCTACCGATTGTCTTTACTTCTTCAGCTAATTCAATTTTCTTACGGACCACTTCGATGCCTACTTGGTCTTTCAGCGCCTGCATGATCTGAACACTTGTTACGCTACCGAAAATCTTTCCGGTAGTTCCGGCTTTGGCACCGATCTTTAATACTACATCTGCCAATTTGGTAACCAGTTCTTTGTATTCAGTAATACGACCTGCTTCATTGGCGGCTTCATCTCCGCGTAGTTTTTCAAGTTTCGCGCGATTAGTTGCATTGGCCGTTAGTGCCAATTTTCCGGGGATCAGATAATTGCGTGCATAGCCAGGCTTTACGTTCACTACTTCATGACGCTCGCCAAGGGTACCAATATCTTTTAATAATATAATTTCCATGATGTCTTTGTCTGAGAGTGAATAAATTACTTCAATAAATCCGTTACGTAGGGCAAAAGGGCAAGGTGACGAGCACGCTTGATCGCTTCAGAAACTTTACGTTGGTATTTTAATGAATTACCTGTGATCCGTCTAGGAAGAATCTTTCCTTGCTCGTTGAGAAACTGAGCTAGAAAATCAGGGTCTTTATAATCGATGTGACGGATGCCGAATTTTTTAAATCGGCAGTATTTTTTACGAAGCTTTCCTATGTTCGGATTGCTGAGAAATTTAATATCTTCTTTTGTTGCCATGATATATATAAGTTATGACGAATTTAAGGAATATGGGAAAGAGGACTACTCTTCTCCCTCAACAACTTTAGTGGTGTCAGCTGCAGAAGATTCTGCTTCTACTGGTACCTCTGCCGGTGCTTCAACTGGTTCCGCCACCTTCTTCGCTACTTCTTCAGTAGCTGTTTCCGGGGCTTTGTCAGCTACAGGGGCTTTGTCAGCTTGTTTTGTTTCTGAAGGTTTGGCATCCGGTGCTTTGACTGCTTTCTTCTTCAATCGCTGAACCTTTTTAATAAGTCCGTTACGTTTGTCTTCATTGTATTTCACACCGAATTTATCCAATGAAATCGTGAGGAAGCGCATGATTCGTTCGTCACGGCGTAATGCCAGTTCGATTGGTGCAATGGCTTCTCCGGTTTCGCCGGCAAACTCAATAGTAAAATAAATTCCTGAATTGCGTTTGTTGATTGGGTAGGCTAATTGCTTAAGACCGCCGTCGTCTACATGGACGATGGTACAACCTAGTTTCTTAACCTGATCCTCATATGTCTGTCTGATGGATTGAATCTCCTCATTGGACAAAACAGGATCGACAACGAATGTTAGTTCATAATGCCGCATGGCGTTTTACTTGGTTTTGTAGCCTGCACACTCCCTAGGGCTGCAAGCGCGTTTTTAAATGAAATAATGTCAAAATGGGCGGCAAAGATAAGGAAAAGAGCGAGTTATGCAAGAAATTGAGGAAATATTGTAGGAAGGGTGAACGGTCAACAGTGAACGGTGAACGGCCTGTCTGTCAATGGCTTAGAGCGAAGAGCTGAGGGCAAGGGCATTCGCCGCCACTTATTCCGCTTAGCGGCAATGGCGGCGGCGAGCATAAACTTTCGGTGCCAACGGAACCGATCCAGCTCCGCGGGAAAACGCTATAAACACAAGTTCCAAGGGAGCACAACGCTCAAAAAAATACATATTCGGGAAATCAACATATCTTTGCACCCCATATCATTTATATCAAACGACTTATGAAAAACATTCAATTTTTAACCATACTCTTAATAGGATTTGTACTTATCGTTTCATGCAAAAGTGTAGAAGTATCTGAAGATGGCACCTATGGCGCCGGCGTTTCTAATCCGGAATCTGCTTTAAGCTTTTCAGATGTTTATACACAACTCGACTCTGCTGACTCGCTGAATGTCACGATGAAAGGCAAAGTAGAAAGTGTATGCCAGACAAAAGGCTGCTGGATGAATCTAGTAGATCCAACCGGTGCCAACGATGGCGAGATTTTCGTTCAGTTTTTCGATTATGGATTTTTTATGCCGAAAGAACTTTCAGGAAGCGAGGTCATCGTTGAAGGAAAAGCATATACCGAGCATACTACGGTAGAAGAATTGAAGCACTATGCTGAAGATGAAGGTCAAAGCGAAGAAGAAATTGCTGCTATCACTGAGCCTCTTTTTGAAAAGAAATTTATGGCCACAGGGGTTGTGGTGGTGAAATAGCGAAGAGTGAAAAGTGAAAAAAGAAAATCGGAGCAAAAGATTATAATTTTTCAGAGTAGGTGAGTAATTTTGACAGTTAGCATTTTGACAGTTAGCTCTATGCCCTACTCACTCCTTTCTTCTAGTCCAAGCTTTTCAATCAACAAATCAATATCTACGTACTCGCCGATGAGCTCCACAGCACGACGAACTTTCCACGGCGTGTCGCGATTGATCTTTACTTCAATTTTACTGATCTGTAGTACGGAGCCATAGGTATCCAACTCAGTGCGGACCATTGGAATTTTGTGTTTGATGATATAATCGATCGATCGACTTTCGGGAGTACCCTGGCCGGTCAAGACAATGCCCGACAAAGGTGATTTTGGTGTTCGCATCACTTGAGTAATCGCATTTATTTTTTCGAGGGCAGGTTCCAATTGTCGCACCGCTGCCACCAATAGGATATTTTCAAATGATTTAAGTTCATGGATATCTATCAATGATCCGGCGACAATATCCCCCACCTTATTATCAAGATTTTCCGGATTATGAGTGACTAGTCCCGATATAGAATCCATGACTGTTCGCATCACTGGATAAGCCAGACTTTTTTCATAGGGAATGCAACCTAACAGCGGAATGCCTCGTGGCTCAAGCCACATCGTCAGGTATTTTCGCACTCTATCCATTTTTTCGGGAATGACCTTATTCACGATGACACCTAATATCGGAACACCCTCCTCTCTAAATAACGCAAGATTCATATTGAGCATATCAATTGTGCTCCCAATGCCTCCTTCCACCACCATAATCACCGGTGCATTGACAATCTTGGCAACTCTCGCATTGGACATCCGGGCTATACTACCGACACCCGGATGACCCGTCCCTTCAAATATCACCACATCATGCAGTTGATCCAACTTCTCCGCAGCCGCTTGAATGTCTTTGACCAAATCAAATTCTTCCGGATGTTCTAAAATTCTTGTGGTAGCGCCGCGACCAAGAATCACCGGACTGTGCAATTTTGGATCAAGATTGAAATCAATGAGGTCCGCAAAAAGCACCGTGTCCTTATCAACTCGAAGATTGTCTATTTCAAGTGATTTTTGTCCGACAGGTTTGCAGTAACCTACTTTATACCCCCGTTTAATCAGCGCTGATACCAATCCCAATGTACTGGTGGTTTTTCCAACATGCTGACTCGATGCCGCGATGTATACATTTCTCATTTTCAATTTATGGTTGTGTCCGAAATAAATAAAATTCTATTCCAATCATTATCATATTAAAGCACTAAAAATTTTCCTTTGCCAACAATTACGCCTTGTGATCGAAGCCAAAAGAAATAAGTACCCGCAGGCAAATCACCTTTTTCAATACGAATCCTATCAGGCATATAATGAACAACACAATTTACTTTTGATCCATTGGCATCCACTATATATAACTTAGCTTCATCCACTTTAAGATCCCTGATGGAAATATAGGCATTGGATATAATTGGATTAGGAAAAAAATCAAGAGAAGGAATTCGCGACGCAAATAGATTGGATACGGCACTTACATCATCACAATCTACATCGGTAACGCCCAACCTAAGAAACAAATCATCAAAATAACAATCGTTATCTGTTCCTGCATTTCGAGTACCCTTAAGTTCCACCTGAATGATTCTCGTTTGCACTGGAATCACCAGCCGTTCTCTCAACATCACCCAGGAGTTGCTCAACGTAGAAAGAATATCACTTGTGCCCAGTTCAATACTATCCTGATCCAAAAAAATCAATCGCATCTCCGGAAGATCCTGACCGCCGTAGTTCGAAAGGTATCCACCAAAATCCACTGTATACTGACCGGCATCAATTGAGTCTGCGTAGGTGTCAACATAAACATCCTGGATGCATCTGGCAACCGCACTCTCCGTACATAGACCTCCGACGATGAAATATCTATCTCCGGATTTTGGAGCGATCCCATCACATACATTGGCTGTCAATGCCTCTACCACACCTTCCAAGACCACCCAATGAGCAAGGCTATCCTCCGCTCCCGGATTGGCCAATAAATTTGGCTCGCTCAATGACTCTCCTGTTGTAAAGGAAACCGGCAAAGACCAATCAGACCAATTCAATTCTCGATCTCTGTAGCGCACACGCCACCAATAAGCTGTGTACTCTTCCAGACCTGTAATTTGTTCATCCGTAAGATCATCTTCAGCTTGTGTATCTATATCGAAATACCAGTTTTCAAAATTTTTCCAACTTTCAAATACCGTCGTAGAAAAATCATTCTGATCCAGAGAAATTTGCCAATGCGATTGCCCATGAAGCGCTGATGGATTCGTCACCGAAAAAAATGCATTTGCGCTTAATGTAATGCACTCAGGCACGACCTCTTCGTCCATCGGAGCAACCGGAATCGGGGTACTCACGATAGAAGGATTTAATCTAATCACAAGACTATCGGTCAGCAGATTGTCAATTACGGCATC
>JBBKXT010000069.1:0-16721 GCA_037969625.1 Saprospiraceae bacterium | reverse complement strand
CTCACCTCACAACATCCCTACACCAAATCTCCCTCCCTAAGATAAATAGAATCTTAGAAATTTCAATTAATTTTAGTCAGGTAGGGTAGAGGACCAGTGCTTGGAGCGGGTATGTTCTTTTCTAAGAAAGGCTTTGGAAATAAAAAGGCCCATCACTTAGTGAAGGGCCTTTAAGATTTTAAAGTTTATATGCTTTTGCTATGATAGAGAGACATTCACTGCATTTAATCCTTTTTGTCCTTCTTCTACATCAAAAGAGACTTTGTCACCTTCATTAATAGTGGTGCCGTTTAGTCCATTTGCATGAACAAATACGTCTCTTCCGCCATCCGCGGGTGTGATGAATCCGAATCCTTTGTTTTCGTTAAAAAATTTAACTGTACCGTTACTCATTATATATTATTTATTAGTAAATAGGCGAGATATCTTAATTAATATCCCTACCACATCTAACTAAACTATACTTTCCTGTTTTTAGTTCCATTTTTTAAAGAAAAGTATAATCGACTTATATTTCTGTGGGGAGAGCAACTGTAAAGAGTTTCATGATATTTTAATGAGTCCAAGGGCTTATTAAAGAAAAAGTCTGAAATCTTAAATAGTAATGGCTGAATTTAAATGTAGAGAGGTAAAGCTTAAAGAAGTTGTCAGGTCTTTAAATTTATACTTACTGCTTCGATAGTTTATTCCGGAACCGCCAGAAAGTAACAATCCGTACCTGCCCAAAACTGCGACTCGAATTTTTCGCGGGTGAAAGCCTTGTCCGTACGCCCTTTTAAGTAATCACCCATCAGGCATATTTTATAGCCCAATGTCCCAACTAAAAAGTCATGGACATCACCCGGCTTAACACCATATTTATCAGCACCACCAATGCCGTGCTCGAAGATTATATACGGATGCCACTTTTGCAATAACGCAAAAGCACCATGAAGGACGTCATGTTCACCACCTTCCACATCAATTTTTATCACAGAGATCGGAATCGTGGGATCGATGATGTCATCCATTTTTCTGACTTCCACATCAATTTCTTTAATCGTTTCTTCTCCTTTGTATTGTCTTTGACGGAGCCCTGAGTATGTCGGATTGCTTACGACGTGATTAAAAGTTGTTTTGGTGTTTTCATTGCCAAGCGCATAAGGATAGACATCTACCAGCTGACCAAACTGATCTTTGATCAGACTATATTGTACAGGTACAGGTTCAAAGGCTTTGTGGCGTGCTTTGGGTGCTGCTTCAATCATCGCACGGAGTATGTCACCTCGAAAGCAACCCACATCAATACAGATACTGTCAGGTTTACAAACCTTTTTCAGAACCGATTTGGTTTGCCGATCATAACGTTCATTGAGGGTCATTGGCCAGGGCCATAAGTGCACAATCTTTTTTAGCAGTTCTCTCATTTTGTGTTGGGTATCGGCAAGTTATTGTAAAGGATCATTTCCGGATAAATATATATACTAGTATCACCGGGTGCACTGATTAAAAGATTGTCGATGACAGGTCCTGCATTGTCAATAGATAATTCATAGGTATATCCACGGCCTAAAGTAGTCAAAGGAAAAGAGATTTCGATCCAATTATTGTAGGCTTCTTCCCAAAGAATTTCATCTCGATGACGTCCTAAGTTTTGAATTACTTGCCCCTCAGGATTTCTTTCCACAATCCGCGGTACAGGCGTTGCACCTCTTACATTATCAACATGTGACCAGAAACTAATATTCCACTGGCGGACAGTTGAAGCAGTATCTGTATAAGACCATATTTTGGTAGAAGGTATTAAGATTGGCAATGCGCCTTTTCCAGACATGACAGTATCACAGGTAATATCATCAAAGCCATAAAACCAACCCCTGAACGACTTATTTCGGATGGTCTCATTGATTATATATGGCGATAATGTATTAAAAACGTCCACCGAAAGCGCATTCAGGGTTGTACCATTGATTTCGGGCTGGAAGACATTTTTAAATATATCCACCGAAAGTGTATACAACGTAATCGTATTGTATTGACCAATTTTTGTCGCCAGATTGATCCACTTCTGTTCAGCAGGTGATGTGAATTCTTCCTCGCACAACAATAGAATAGGTTTGTCAGAAAAATGTGCTGCACGACGTTTCGGGGAGTAAGGTGTGCTTGTTAGTTCGACAAGATCTAGTCCTTGTGAAATAGACGTGCGTGACATCGCATAACAGACTAAAGGAAGCCCGGTTTCCATGGAGGCATGGATGGCTTCTCGTTGCGTCCAGAATCCGCGTGTGATACCCATGTTTTCATTTCCAATAGCTACCAAAGGAAATTGCAATATGGCCTGAAAATCATCAGCGGTATATCCACTTGCAGTAAGCAATGGTACATAGTCATCTTTAGAGGTGTGGAGTGCGATGTTGTCATGTAAAACGGGTTTACTCACCGCTTTAATATTCGACCAGGATTCAAATCCCCATATCACAAATATTGAACCCAACATATAACTACCGATCCGACCTAGATCGCGTTCTTTTATTTTTACATACACATGCCATAGGATATAACTACAAACCAGTAGATAGATATAATAAAATGGAATCCCAAATCGACCTAATCCTCTAAACTGTTTTAAAACAGGCACAGCATCCCATAAAAATTTAAATCCGTTTTGATAAAATACTCCGGCAGCCATACACCATGAAAAGACACCTGTCCATAAAAAGATCTTCAGATGTAAATCTAAAGGTTCGTTTTTGTCTTTTCGAAAAAGGAAAAGTAGCATGGCGGGGAGCATTAGCAATCCGATGATCCCGACATAAGCCATTCGTTCAGTAATCGGTTTTTCGCGTTGCAGGATTTTGGTCCACGTTTTGTCGAATGGCGGAATAAATGAGAAAAAGGTTGTTTCAAAAGTTATCGTATGGTTATCAATCCCATAAGGTTCAGTAGGCCTATCGTTTATTGGGTCTGACCATTTTCGCAAACCAACCAGAAACAACCCCGGTAGGATAAGTGCGCTTAACAACAGGGGTAATAATTTTTTGACTTGCACTTTGTCATTTCTATTAAAAAGCAACCAGAAGAATGTTATTGAAAAAATAACAACCGAATTGAATAAAAGGAAATACATGTGTGTCAAACTCGTGATGACGGTAAGACACCCTAGTGCCATAGCCCAAAGCCATTGTCTGCTTTTGCCGCGGAGCAATAAGTCTATAAGTAATAATAGCAAGGGTATAAAAAACACATAGCCTAATCCATAGTGACCATGTAAGCGCCATAATTGAGGAGACATGAACGTAATACATGCAGCAGCGCCAAGTGCCCACCATTGGCCGATCGCCCATCGCCGCAGCAGGTGATAAGTGATCAGAAAAGCCAGGTACATGGATATTAATAAAAGCATGTTTAATATGCCGACCACATGCCGGTCTATTGGAAACACATGTGCATGAATCCACTGAAGTGTAATGGCAAGGATAGGTTGATTGTCCGTGTAGATGATGTGCTCGCCATACGGATAGTTCATGCCGGTGAATCGCCAGCCTGAATCATGCTGGACATAATAGTCAAGCGTGAAATAATTTTTCAGACCATCACCGCCATCTTCGAAGAGATAGCACGCAGGGCACGCTATGACTTTCTGGAACTGACTGTAAATGATGACGGCCGGAAAAGTGAGTACGAGCGTAATCCAAAGAATCTTAGGCCATGAAAATCTGGTTGTCATGTTAAGATCTTTTTCCCGGAAGCGATTGAAGATTATTAGTTTCCATGAGGGATTTTAAACGAGCCACTCGGTTTTTTTTCATAGCCTATGCCTAATATTAGAAGGGCGCTTAAAAATATGGAAAGTATATGATGAAGCGAAATACCATTTATGACAAGAGCATTTCAAGAATCATCCGTCGATTATCCGCAGTTTCCCGTTAATATCTGCGCTTGTTGCTCTTTGGTTTGGATTGATTGCTTCGTCTGCCGTGCTGACCGCTGCCCCCTTTGTTTTTTCTTCGCGGCGTAGTATTTTGAGCAGGTAATTGAACATTTTTATAACTGTCGATACTGGCATCTGCAGGGACATCAATTTCTCCACCGGACATTTTTCGTAGATCGGCTTTGATCAGTTCATCATTGACAAATTGCTCTTTCCCCCAGGTGCGGTAAGCGAGCTTCATATACGAACCGATGATCTTAGAAAACTCATCTCTTTTGATGCCGGGTTCCATGGCTTTTGCCTTTTCGACCATCGTGTGCACATTCCAACCATAGTGGCGATAAGGAATTTTCTTTTGAGGATAATCCATATCCTCAGAGGGGATCATGAAGACATCTCCTTTTTTATGAATGACGACACTATCAGGGACTTTAACCTCTAATTCATAGTTGGCAATAAAGTACAAGTGATTCCAAAGTTTATCTGCTATTTCCTGAGAAGTTTTCGTGCCCGGAAGCATCTGATTCATTAACTCAATCAATGTTTCGACATACCATTGACGCTTTTCCGGATCTTCAATTCCTTTGGCATGCTCTACGAGCTTTTGAATATTGCGGCCGTATTCAGGAAGTATTAATTTTTCTCTGGCAGAGTTGTACTCCAGAATGCCTTCGCCTATAGTCTTATTTGTTTCTTCTATTTCCATGATGTATGTAGGAATGTATTTTTTTTTGAATAGTGCTAAAGTGAACTGTTGTTCTTTATTTAATTAGGGAGAAATTACAACACGTAAGGGGTGCTTATTCTACCGTTACTGATTTGGCCAGATTTCGTGGCTGATCCACATTGCAACCTCTTAATAAGGCAATGTGATATGAAAGTAATTGCGTTGGAATCACCGATAACAAAGGTGAAAACGGTTCTGCTGTTTCCGGTATTTCAATGACATGGTCTGCAAATTTTGAAATCTCTTTGGCGCCATTTGATACGATGGCGATGACAGTTCCTTTTCGTGCTTTTACTTCCTGGATATTACTTAATATTTTGTCATAGGCACTCTGATTGGTCGCTAAGACGACGACAGGCATGTTTTCATCAATCAATGCGATCGGTCCATGTTTCATTTCTGCCGCAGGATACCCTTCGGCATGAATATAGGATATCTCTTTAAGTTTAAGCGCTCCTTCGAGGGCCACCGGAAAGTTATAACCTCTGCCAAGATATAATGAATTATTGTAGGCGGTCATTTCTGAGGCAATGTATTTTATCTGCTCTTCGACTTTCAATGTCTCAGCGATTTGCTCAGGTATTCTAGCGAGGGCAGAAATCAATGTTCTGTATCTGGAAGATGAAATAGTCCCTCGTCTTTTACCGAGCCAAAGTGCGGCCATACTCAATAGGGCTACCTGCCCTGTAAATGCTTTTGTTGAAGCAACACCAATTTCCGGACCTGAGTGAATATAAGAGCCTGCATCTGTCAGTCGTGCAATGGAAGATCCAACTGCATTGACGACACCATAGATCATCGCTCCTTTTCCTTTGACATGTTCAAGGGCAGCCAGGGTATCTGCTGTTTCACCGGATTGTGACATGGCCATGACAATATCTCCTTCACGGATCACGGGATTGCGATAGCGTAATTCTGATGCGTATTCCACTTCGACAGGGATTCGGGCGAGATCTTCAAACAAGTATTCGCCGATAAGACCGGCATGCCAAGAAGTGCCACAACCTGCTAAAATAATGCGCTCAGCATTTTCAAACAAGCCACCGTACTCTTCCATACCACCAAGCTTTACCCAGCCTTCGTGATCATTGAGGCGACCACGCATACAATCTGAAACAGTCTGCGGTTGCTGATGAATTTCCTTGAGCATAAAGTGCTCATAACCCCCTTTCTCAAGCTCTTCTATGCGAAGAGATATTTCTTCGATATGTGGTTTTTGGACTACATTTTTACTGTCTTTGATGGTGACTCCTTCATGCCTATCAAGAATTGCAATCTCATTGTCCTTTAGATAGATGACTTTATTAGTATGTCGGACGATGGGTGTTGCATCGGAGCCAATAAAATATTCTCCATCGCCCATGCCGACCACTAGTGGACTTTGCTTTCTAGCCGCAACGAGGACATCTGGATTTCTGTCATCGGCCACAACGATGGCATACGCGCCTACGACTTGTGACAAGGCCATGCTGAGGGCATCCGCCAGATTCAATTTTTCTTTGTTCTGATAAGCTTCTATCAGATTAAGTAAGATTTCTGTATCGGTTTCACTTGTAAAGGTATAGCCCTCTCTGGTCAGCGCTTCCTTTAAAACAGCATAATTTTCAATGATACCATTATGGATCAAGACTAAATGACCATTATTGGAAACATGTGGATGTGCATTGATGTCATTTGGTTCTCCATGTGTCGCCCATCGGGTATGTCCCATACCGACGGTATCGGAGAGTTCTTGTTCGCCTATATGTTTTTCAAGTACAGATACTTTCCCTTTTTTCTTAAACACGCGCATGCCGTTTTCAATCAGGGAAACACCTGCACTATCGTACCCTCGGTACTCCAGTTGCTTTAATCCTTGTATCAATATAGGATACGCAGGACGAGGACCAATATATCCGACTATTCCGCACATAATACTCTTGAATTTCTGATGGTGAAATATCGACTGCCTGTCGTATAAAAAATTATACCCGCGAAGTTCATATTGGATGTCTTGACGGATGTAATAAGTTCAGGCATCTTTTCTAAATCACTTATTTATTTTCGTATAAGCTACTCTCAACCTAGGGGCATACGTAGGGTGATCAGGGCCAAAGATAACCGAACGGCCCGGGAGGTTCCCTTTTGCAAATGGATTGAAATAGATAATATTTTCTTGTTCTCCTTTATAAATGCTCTTGACTTGCAACGTTACATTCATATTGTATCGATACACATCTTCCGGTGGATCCACTTCAAGCGGTGATAACTTGCCACCGTAGATAAAGTTAAAGGATTCTGACGTACTACTGCTTCCTGTCAATCCCAAGGCAATCATTACGTCTTCGGAATTGACGATCCCATCTTCATCATCGTATGCTTGCGAGACGCTATATTGGAGTGGGGGATAGAGATCAGCCATATCGCCCGGAGGAATAGTACAGAAAAACTCTATTTGGGCCTGATTGATAATTGCTTCGCCTAAAGTATCTAACCCTTCAAGTCGCATTTTCGTTCGGACTCCGGACATCCCTTGAATATAAAAATAGTCCATTTCCGGATCAGCCGTCAGGCTGCCTTCAACTACAGAACCCGAATAATCATGCTCCATGTGAACAGTCTTCACTCCACCGGCTGTAAACACGAATCTAAATTCTTGATCCATTAGTGGATCTTTGTCGTAATAGAATGATAAACCGGAAACAGAATTGACGAGTTTGAAACCCAGCATAGTATTGTTTGCTCCGGTCATTTTGATATATAAGCCATTAAAATAATGCTTGAAGCTATCCTGATTGGAAAGCGTCGCGTTATCCTGCAGGGTGATTTCATTCATCTTCAAAACATCCAATGGAATGCGCACACAAGGGGCGATGGTGGTCGTATCATTTGGGTGGTAGATGGTCACACTATCTTTTGGCTTGGGCATGAAGGTCAGTGAACCTAATAGATCACCGCTGGTCAAAAAGCGCTGGTTGGAATAATAGTTTGCTTTAAATGCTGGATTTTCCAACATCCTGTACACTTCAAGGGTGACCGGTTGGCTTAAATCGCCATAGGTCCCCAATGTATCGTAACGCAGTTGTAGCACGACTGAATCCAGTAATGCATTTTGAAGTGCGGTGGCGACACCGGGGAGTAATGGCTGTGCGTAAATATCTGTCGTTGATTTTCCAAAAAAGGGCTCTTCTATTTGGCCACATAAGTAGGTGATCAGCTGACGACTTGTATTGTCACTGTGCACGATGATGCTATCTGTCACTTCTGTAAAAAAGGTCAGATCAAAGTAATCCACGAAATTCAGTGAGGCTTTTTGGTCGTCGAGAAACTCGGAGCCAATATCCACCGGCTTACTACAAGATAAGATAATTAACAGACAAAAGGCAGGGATGAAGATAAGTCTACTGTGTATATTCATATTAAAAACTACCCGGGTTGTGATAAAGCTATGGTTAGCCCATCAGCTCTTTGTATAAATCGAAATAAACCTTCAATAAATCATCCGGCTCCTGATGTGGGAGCAGTTGCTTTTTAGAGGCTTTTGCTGCTTTGGCGAGCTCGGCATCAAGATCTTTTGTCCCCTGGATTAAAGCATCTGAATATTCTATCGCTCCTTTGTGAAGATTAACGCCTCCATCACCGTTTTGGTATGCTTCCAAGTCTTTTGGCTGCAGATTATTGATGGATGCTTTGGTAAAGAAATCTTCTTTGAAATTGCTTTCAAGCGACTCATTATAAAGTGAATAGATAATCTTGCTCTTCTTAAAAAGCGGATCATCTTTATAGGCTGTTCGAAGGTATAATGGGACTAGTGACGTCATCCAGCCATGGCAATGAACGATGTCAGGAGCCCAGCCAAATTTCCGAACGGTCTCCACGGCGCCTTTGCAGAAAAAGACCATACGATCCTGGTTGTCTGGATAAAGCTTTTTAGATCCATCTTCGAAAAGGAACTTCCTTTTGAAAAATTCCTCATTATCAAGAAAATAGACTTGAAGACGAGCACCTGGTAAAGAGGCTACCTTGATGATCAATGGATAATCATCATCATCAATGATAATATTCATACCGGAAAGGCGAACGACTTCATGCAGACGATGTCGGCGTTCATTGATGCTGCCAAAACGAGGCATTAACACCCTGATTTCCATGCCATTATCCTGTGTGAATAAGGGAAGTATCTTTAAAAGGGCTGAAATTTCTGTTAAGTCAGTATAGGGAGACATTTCCTGTGTCAGGAAAAGCACGCGTTTCTTTGTACTCATTCTTACGTTATCCTAGGTCATCAAAAATCAATGTTCCACATGAGCCCTAATAGCTCAAAAGGGCTGCAAAGATAACTATTAATTAGGTAAAAAATTTGGCCTATTCAATATTAACCTCCTGAATATCAGTCCTCTTGACTTGCGGTCAGCAGGAATTTATTTTTGTTATGTGTAAATAGCTGATTATTAAGAATGTAGCCAAAAAGGAAGTTTTGAGGAGGCGTTAACCTATCATTAATCCATACACTCCTTATATATAGGTAGTGAAATGGAGCCTCACATGCTTCATTTATCCTCAAATTCCAGCACGATTGAATTTATGCAGAAGCGCTTATAGGTTGGTGGTGGACCATCATCGAAGATATGACCCAAATGCGAATCGCATCGCCCACATTCAACTTCTACTCGCTCCATGCCATGCGACAAATCCCCTTTGTAAGTGACCGCGGTAACACGCAATGGTTCGAAGAAACTTGGCCACCCACATTCGCTGGCAAATTTTCCTTCTGAACGAAACAATGCATTTCCGCATACGCGGCAGTAGTAGGTGCCGATACCTGTGTAGTCCCAGTACTCTCCGGTAAATGCGCGCTCCGTGCCTTGTTCTCTCGCTACCTGATACACATCAGTAGGAAGTATTTTTTTCCACTCAGCATCCGTGACATTCAATTTTGTCGTGTCCGTTCGTGAATAGTAAGGATTTTCATCCGCGGTATGTTCAGTATTTTTTTCCTTGTTTTGATTGGACTGTGTACAACCATTTCCTAAAAAAGAAAAAAGCATCAGTGTCAATAGAATATTTTTCAAAATGTTGTGAATTTATTTTTTTGGAGGAGAAAGGAAACAGGAGAAAGGAAACAGGAGTTAGGAAACCGGCTTAATTGATTAACGGGTTAAATAATAATTTGTTTTCAGAATTAGTTTTTTTTCTCGCAAAGGCAAAGAACGCAAATAGAAAATACTGCTATGTTGTAAATCTTTATTTTCCGCCCTTCCGCCTCTTCCTTCCCGCAGAACTCGCAGAAAGAAAACGCAGATAAGCATGACAATATTTAGTTAAAAAACTAAACTTTCTAAACAGTGGAACCGTAGGTGCCAATACTAAACTTTCTAAACTCCGTGCCCTTTGCTATGCCTCAAAAATCAAGCTTATCCCCATTTGCATTCAACCACGCCTGATGCTTTTTATAATCGGGATCCGCTTTTTCCACCCACTTCCAAAATCGAGGACTGTGATTCATCTCTTTCAAGTGTGCGAGTTCGTGAATGATTATATGATCCATGATAACCGTCGGAGCAAGTAATATTTTTGATGAGAAATTCAGATTGCCATTGACGGCACAACTGCCCCAGCGACTATGTAGATATTTTAGTTTTATATGGTTGATGGTACCATTGAAATATCTACGGTTGAATCCTTCAACACGTTCTGAAAATTCTGGTAAAAGATCTGCAGAGACACCTTTAGAAATCAATGTCGCCACGAAATCACGCGTGTAGTAATCGTTCTCCTCCAGTTTAGGTAAGGACAGGATTAATTGATTGCCTTTGGCATGAACAGTTCCGTTTGTCTTCGATTTATTGGTTGAAAGCTCGAGAACAAAATTTTTAAAAACGGTTTTAATCTCCTGCCCGGAATGATATTCCTTATTCATCCACCGCTGGGCCATTTCAGGCTTTTCAGTAAGGGTTTCCAACAACCACTTTTTAGCCCAAATGAGCTTTTCGTGTTTGAAAGTTTTTGGGGCTGTATAAGGCAATCGCAGATAAGCAGAGGACTTGCCAATCGAGACAAGCGTATCCACTCGTTTTTCTTCAATAATTAGCAATGGCAGATGAATGCCATTCCAACGCAATGAAGTACGAGTTTGTCTGCTACGCATGCTTTGAGGCAAATGTTTTCATGATTTCAGCCAAAGTTTCAACGCCTTTTTCAGGCATGGCATTGTAGATAGAAGCTCTAAATCCACCGACCGATTTATGGCCTTTCAAACCACTGCAACCAGCTTCTTCGGTATATGCCAGGAAGTCTTTGCTACGCGCATCATCGGCAAGATTGAAAGTCACATTCATCAACGATCTGTCTTCCGGAACACTATGTCCAATATAAAATGGAATCTCATCGATGACATCATAGATTAGTTTCGCTTTTCTTTCATTCACTTTTGCAACAGCACCCAATCCACCATTTTCTTTGAGCCATCGCATCGTCAACATACTGACATAGATGGGGAAAACAGGTGGCGTATTGTACATCGAACCCGCATCAATATGTGTTTCATATCTAAGCATAGTTGGAAGTTCGCGATTTATTTTTCCTAGCATATCCTTTCTTACGATCACGAGCGTAACGCCGGCAGGACCAAGATTTTTTTGTGCACCTGCATAGATTAATCCAAACTTACTGGCATCGATAGGTCTTGAGAATATATCGGAAGACATATCACAGACCATTGGAATCGGACTGTCCGGCCAATTTTGAAATTGCGTTCCAAAAATTGTGTTGTTACTCGTCGTATGAAGAAATTGATATCCTGCATCTACGGCATATCCTTTTGGGATATGGTTGTAATTGGATTCTTTCGCACTGGCGATCACATCTATACTGCCTAGCATCTTCGCCTCTTTGATTGCTTTGGCAGACCATGAGCCGGTATCGACATAAGCAGCTTTCTTTCCTTCAGGTAATAGGTTCATCACCGTCATAAAAAACTGTGTGCTGGCACCTCCGGTTAGAAACAAAACCTCATAATCGTCTGTCAGACCAATCAATTCCCGCACTAAAGCGTTGGCTTCATCCATGATTTCCATGAATTGCGGGGATCGGTGGGATATTTCAAGAATAGAGAGTCCGATGCCATTGAGATCCATGACAGCTTGTGATGCTTGTTCAAAAACTGTTTTAGGAAGAATGGAAGGGCCGGCGGAAAAATTGATTATTGGTTTCATAAATAAGGTGTTATTGAATTTACAAAGTTACAATTCAATTAGCAAACAATAGTGAACATTCAACGAGGCAGGAACATTTTGCAGTTAGGAGGTTAACATCAAGTTAAATATTGTCAGTCTTTGTACGCAGGCAATAAAAACAATATATTTTGAGTTTTCAAAGCATTGAAAATCAACTTTCTCACAATTGTCCCTTATGAAAAGACCCCAATTCTATGCCCTCATCGGTATTTTAATACTGCTGGTCGGAGCCTATTTTTTCTTCAGAAACCCTGATAAACAAGACACTGATGTGAATTTGTTGGCAGTCGTGAAAGAATCCCCAATGGCCGTCAGCATCCATGCACCGGGTGAACTCATGGCACGTCGTTCAGAAAGTATTAAGGGACCTGATGGACTTCGGTCAGTGGGATTGTATCAGGTGACTATCGCCAATCTCGTTCCGGAGGGCACCCTGGTCAAGGAAGGACAGTTTATTGCGTCACTCGATCGAACGGAGATGGATAGTAAAATCAAAGAGTCACAGGCGGAGATCGATAAGATCATGACGCAATTGGATCAGGCAAAGATTGATACCGCCATCGAAATGAGAGGCCTTCGTGACCAGGTGATCAATATTCGGTTTTCGATGAAGGAGAAAGAGTTGTCCCTAGAACTCAGCAAATATGAACCACAGGCGATCATTCAGCAAGCTAAACTTGACCTGGAACGTGCGCAGCGCGATCTCGATCAGTTGGAATCAAAACTTATGTTGACAAAAGAAAAGTCGATTGCTCAGATCGAGGAGATCAATGCTTCCTATCGCCAGCAAGAGATCAAATTAAATCGATTGTTGGAGTTGCAATTTCAAATGACCGTGACAGCGCCGAAATCAGGCATGGTGATCTATGCCAGAGATTGGAATGGTAAGCGGCAGGCCGGTAGTCAGGTATCAGCCTGGGATCCGGTGATTGCAGAGTTGCCCGATCTGAGCGAGATGATCACTAAGGCGTATATTAATGAAGTGGATATTTCGAAAGTAATGCCCGGCCAAAAAGCGAAAATAACGGTGGATGCATTTCCCGGAAAAGAATTTTCTGGGATGGTACTGACCAAAGCAAATATTGGAGAGCAAGTGCGGAATTTTGATACGAAAGTTTTTGAGGTCATTGTCTTGTTGAATTCAATTGATTCACTGCTACGTCCGGCGATGACTACAGGGATTTCAATTTTGGTGGATTCTATTCCTACGGCTTTACAAGTTCCGCTGGAAGCTATTCAAGTGGATAGTGTGAGTTTCGTTTATAAGAAAATGAAGGGTGAAATCACAAAGCAAGAAGTAGTTACGGGTGCGGCCAATGATATTTCGATTTCTATAGCGGCTGGGATGCAAGTTGGTGAACAAGTGATTCTCAACACACCTCCAAACGCCGAGGATATAGCTTTTGTGTATTTGGAGGCGACAGAAAAACTATCTGCAAAAGAAAAAGTAGAAACAGAACTTGCCGCTCGCATGAAAATCCAGTCTGATTTTTCAAAAACAATTAAAGCAGAGGATACGCCTGCAGAGGATGGCGGTGGATCTACAGTAATCTTTTTCTGATCATTTCTCCAATCTGACCCTCATGATGGATCGTTATCTATTCCTTTTCAATATTGCTGTCCAAAGCGTTCTGGTCAACAAACTTCGTGGTATTTTAACTGCCCTTGGCGTGGTGTTTGGTGTTGCAGCAGTGATCGCAATGTTAGCCATAGGCTCAGGAGCGAAGCAATTTATTCTTGATCAAATGCGGCTTATTGGGACAAACAATATTGTCTTTTCCCATAAAGCACCAGGTAAAGGGAGTGGCGATGATACTGCAGATCAATCTGCGACAAGCACCGCAGCCAATGACAATCAATTAGAGCCATGGGCGCCGGGAATGTCCAAAGGTGATGTTGAAGCAATCAGGATACTTCCGTCAGTTGATCTGGTCAGCCCCGAAGTGATTCGCCAGGCAAAAGCTTTATACAATGGAAAAATTTTAGATGTCAGGTGCGTCGGTATCACGAATAGTTTTTTTGAACTCAATCAATTGAAAACCTATAAAGGAACGCTTTTTACGAAGGAACACTTAGACCATGCGCTTCCTGTTTGTGTGATTGGGAAAAACATTGAAACAAAATTGTTTAGTGGAAGAGATCCGGTTGGCCAGCCGATCAAGTGTGGCAATAATTATTTTACCATCATTGGTGTGTTGGAGAAAAGAGTGGCGTCCAAGGAGACACTCATTTCTTTAGGATTACGTGATCTCAATTCAGATATATTCATACCACTAGATGTTTCACTGATTCGATTTGGTGATCGATCGGTGATTAAAAGTGATCATCTCGGAAGACGTGGTGGCGGAAATGATACTAAGGATGTTGAAGTGCATCAGATTGATCGATTAGTAGTCCAGGTGAAAGATTCCAAATTCCTCCAGCCAACTGCAGATGTATCCGCACGTTTGCTGAAACGACGTCATGGGGGTATCGTAGATTTTGAAATGGAAATTCCTGAATTGCTTTTGCAGCAAGAACAAAAGACACAAGATATTTTCAATCTGGTGCTTGCTGTTATTGCCGGAATTTCGCTTTTAGTCGGCGGTATTGGAATAATGAATATTATGTTGGCATCCGTATACGAACGTATCCGGGAGATTGGGCTTCGACGTTCACTGGGAGCAACGCATAAAGACATTGTCATCCAGTTTTTAATAGAAGCGGTTCTCGTTAGTGCCATTGGAGGTGTGCTTGGGGTGTTTCTGGGGATTGCGGCGGCCAGTGCTATTTCTACATCGGCTGAAATACCAACGGTTATTTCCTGGTGGTCCATCATCTTATCATTTGGTGTAGCAGCTTCTATTGGCCTTGTGTTTGGTATATTTCCGGCACAAAAAGCAGCTAAGCTGGATCCCATTGAAGCACTGAGAACGGATTAGTAGATTTCCAGGAATGGCTTCAAAGATTGAATTAAATTTCTAGTAAAATAATTTTCAGAGCATAAAGAATTGCTCAGCATAAAAAGTTTAATGATGAAAATCTACCTACTTCGCTTCCACTTACTTCCTGTTTTATTTTTCCTGACTATATATCATAGTTCGTGGGGACAAAGTAAGTATGTCCTGGATCTTAAGGAAGTAGTTGAGTTGGCTCAAAGCGATGCACCAGATGCACTTCTGGCTTCTACGCGATGGAAGCGTAACTATTGGACACATCAATCCTTTTTAGCGGATTACAAACCAAATATTCTTTTTAGTGCCAATACACTTCCGTTGTTTAATCGCTCTATCGAGGGGGTGACACAGCCCGGTGGACAAATTTTATACGTGGAGCGCGCCTATATGAATAACAGTATGAATGTTGGACTGACACAAAGTGTTGCTGCCACCGGTGGAACTGTATTTCTTAACACAGGCCTCAGTAGACTGGATGTCTTCGCTACAGAAGGGAATCCTGCTACCAGATCTTATCTGTCCAATCCGATAAACTTTGGATTTGTCCAGCCCTTATTCCAATTCAACAGTATGAAATGGGAACGAAAAATTGAGCCGTTGCGCTATCAGGAAAGCGAAAAACTTTATTCGGAACAAATGGAATCTGTCGCCAATCAAGCGGCGCAGTATTTTTTCAATTTACTAATCAGTCAACTAGATGCACAAGCCGCTATACGTGACAAAGCCAATGCAGATACTTTGCTGGTTCTGTCGAATGGCCGATTTGAAGTGGGAAAGATTGCTGAAACAGATTTGTTGCAGGTTGAATTAAATGCGATGCAAGCGGAGACAAGATTAGCAGCGGCACAATTGGAGATGCAAACGAATGCCGAACAGCTGCGCGATTTTTTGGATTTGCAGGGAGATATTGAATTTGATTTAGTACCCCCATATGATCTGCCCGTGGTTGTCATCAATGAAGAAGAAGCATTGGCTTATGCATTAAAAAACAGAAGTAATGTGGTTAATTTCGATCGTCGTTTGATTGAAGCCACTATGGGTGTACAACAAGCCAAAGGGGAGAATGGTATTAGAGCCAGTGTGCAAGGAAATTTTGGATTAACGCAGACCGGACCTGATCTTAATTATGTCTATCAGGATCTTATTGACCAGGAAGTAGTCACTGTAGGTGTAGCCATCCCTATTGCCGATTGGGGAAAATCAAAAGCGCGCCGTGAAGTTGCTCTTGCCAATCTCGATCTTGAACAAAGACAGGTTGATCAGGAAAGGGAAAACTTTAAACGAACAGTGGTTCTTCGTGCACAACAATTTGATTTGGTGCGGCGCAATGCAGAAATTGCTGAGCGCTACCAGGATGCTGCTCGCAAGCGATATGAAATCACTTATCAGCGTTACCTCATTGGTAAAATATCGATTACAGATCTGAATCTTGCTCTTGCTGATCAGGAGAATTCACGTAGAGCCTACCTTCAGGCGGTTCGGGATTTTTGGATGGCGTTATATGAGCTTCGTGGATTGACCTTGTATGATTTTGCGGAGAGCAAGTCGTTGATGTTGCAGACACCGATAGGGGAGTAGAAGGTGTTGTCTATTTAAAATAGTTTGTTTTCCCGGATAGATTGGATACAGGTCTTAGGAAAGCCCTAACTTTCAACAATGCTTCACCGGTATCAAAACAAAGAGTTGTATCTGCGTATAAGAGTTTTAGCGCGTAAGATGCGAAAGGGTCCTACAGAAGCGGAAGATTACTTCTGGGAGAAAGTACGAAATCGACGGCTCTTCGGTCTGAAATGGAACAGACAGTTTATCATTCAATGCAGACTCACTCCGGATTTCATCAAGTACTACATCGCTGATTATCATTGTCACGAGCATAAGCTCATTGTGGAACTGGATGGCCAGATTCATTTACGTCAGGAAGCAGAAGATATGTT
>JBBKXT010000068.1:0-23362 GCA_037969625.1 Saprospiraceae bacterium | reverse complement strand
GGTGGGCAATCATAATCCCATAAAAAGGTGATCAAGGGAGCAATTTCAAAAGGCAGATCAAATTCGACAGGCGTACTTTCGCCCAGAGGAATAAATCCACTTTCATGTGTCAGCAGTATTTCCATAGGCGATACCAATTCGGCTGTCCATCCATCGGCCAAATTTGCTTCTACATTGCTAAATTCTCCGATATCAATCAGCAAGCGCAGAAAAGGATAACATTCGGTTTCACTATTGGCTTGCAGTCTGTATTTGCATGGTTCAAGTTTTATGACCGAATAGGTAATTAGGTTACAACCCTGTGCCTGCAAACAGTTCGTGGTGGCCAAATAGCCAATACTTATGACCAGGCTAAGTAAAATAGATTTCTTCATCACTTTTAGTTGTTAAAAAGGATTAAAAAATATGCACTCCTAAACCAGGACTTTACCATCCCAAGTCGCTATGATCCTCTGTCATTACATGGTTTTGCTTACCAACCATCCCATCTAAAAGCTACTTCACAACTTTAGAAAGTAGGGAAACAATTCGAAGCAAGTTGCCCTTGAAATAAGCCTCCCTTAAGGCCTATCAATCTATATGCATTGTAGTTTTACATTTTTAAAATAAACTATCCGATGGGCACAATACTTAAGTCTTCTATAAACAATATTGAGCTATGAATTTAAATAAACACACGAGTCATCTTTATAGTCGTGTTTTCGATTCCGATTATACTTTCTTGACTAATCTACTAAGCAGAGAGCAAGCGTTCTTCAATTAAGATCAAAATGAAACACAAGCTTTCTTCCATCTTTCTTATGAACAGAAAATGGATACATACTTTTGAATTGACCTTCAACTGGCCGAACAATTCAACGTAACAAACTTATCTCACAGGTGCTTTAATGCGCTGCCGTACAAGGACTAACTTTTGGGATAGTTCAGCTTTTACCTCATCTAAATATACGAATTTAGGAGATCAGCTGCTAGTAAATCTTAAACGCTTAAAAGTTCTAGGCGGTGAAGGGGGATGCAAAGTGATTCCAGGGCACCATCAGGTACATAGAAAATGCAACCAATGCCTTACATAGGTTAAAAGAAATAGGACAATTATTAGCGAATGGAAGCTTATGCTTTATACAACTGGCAGGAGAATGGCATCCAGCATGGCTTTCAGCCTCATAAAACCAAGAACCTGAGCATCTTCTGAGCTCAATACTTCATCGTCTTCTTCGTCAGAAGGTAATATGGAGAAAGCTACAAACTCAAGTAAATCCTTCTCAGGGAAATCTTCTGCAATCGCATCGAAGAAATTGTCGAGATCGCCATCGGCGGCTTCGAGGGCTTCCCAGTTGGCATCTTCCATATCAAGGAGCATCTCCGGATCTTCAATTTCCTTATATAGGCCATTGCGCTGGAGGCTTTCAAGACAAATCGTGCCAAGGAAAATCATGTAGGCATGATCTTGTTCAGTCATTTCTACCTCATCATCATCGACCAGGAGGTATTTAAGGTTCTCCATGTAAGGTGTTGGATCCAAGGATCCACTTTCTCCTTGTTCGAGGATTTCATCGATTAAATCGTCTGTAACTTTCATAAGCTGCTGTGTGTATAGTGGGGCAAAATTACATTTAAATTTTGAACGATACATTCAAAAGGGTGATTCGCCTTCGCCAAGGCTATAGCGAACGAGGAGGGTTAAGGGTGAACGGTTAAGGGGTAAAAGAAAAGAGGCCATACGCTTGAGACGGATGACCTTCATTTTGTGGGAGTACACGGGTTCGAACCGCGGACCCTGGCGCGAAACGCGCCATGCTCTGAACCAGCTGAGCTATTCTCCCCTAATTAGATTCTCAATAGCACGTCGCGACTTCCATCCTTTTATCTGACGCTCATACTTATAAGTTTCAGCTTTCGAATCAAAAGATTTCTGAAGGACTAATTGCCAGTCTTTAGCTTTTGAAGTAAATCCCGAATGATCCGACAGATGTTTAAGAATCCGCTCTTGAAGCGATTGCTCTGTGTGTCCAATATAATATCGATCCAACTGCGAGGAATATAGAATATACGTGAAGGCCATAAATTAAAAAAGCCACTCCGATTGAAGTGGCTTTGTGGGAGTACACGGGTTCGAACCGCGGACCCTCTGCTTGTAAGGCAGATGCTCTGAACCAGCTGAGCTATACTCCCAATTTAATATTTTACTACTATCCCATTTCTGAAAATGGAGTGCAAACATAACACCTCTCCACTTAATAACAAAATATATGCCTTAAATAAGAATATGGTAAAATAAGGGCAATTCAAGACATCACAAACACCTCAAACGCCTGTTTGTTAGCTATTTATAGCCAAAAAAGGGTGCAAAATGATCTTATCGCTGAATTAAAAATATTAAGGTCAATTTGCTGAAGAGGCTGTTTCTCAATAAATCATCTTTCCAGAAATATATGAGCTATAGAACAACTTTCTATAACTCATCCAGAAACGGAGGAGAGGACATAGGTACTATTTGATCTGATTTTACTCCTTAATGATCCAATTAGGCCGATACTCAATTTTTAATGATGGGTACATGAATGTGTTTATCCACAAATCTTTAACTTTAAGGTATGATAAAAAAGATCCTCATCGCCTTAGGCATCGTATTCCTGATCATACAGTTTGTTCGACCGGAAAAGAATAACTCTGGAGAAAATCAATACGATATCTCCACTAAACACAATGTGCCGCCCGAAGTAACGACGCTACTGAAAGGAGCCTGCAACGACTGTCATTCCAATATGACCCATTATCCGTGGTATTCAAATATCCAACCGGTCGCCTGGTGGCTTGACGGTCATGTCAACAATGGCAAACGACATCTTAATTTTTCTGAGTTTGCAAATCGCAAGGCGGCCATTCAATATCATAAATTTGAAGAGATCGTCGAGATGGTCAAGAAGAAAGAAATGCCACTGCCTTCGTACACGAAGCTTGGCCTTCATGCCGACGCTAATTTATCCGATGAGGAAAGAAGCACTTTGGTGAATTGGGCGCAGGAGCAAATGGCGATGATGCAGGTGGTTTATCCTGCGGATAGCCTCGTGCTAAAACGAAAGAGGTAACTGGCAATCAGTTACTTTTTCGGCTTTGCCGTCTGTTGTTTTTTCTGTTGGCTCATTGTCAAAAAAGAATTGAGCATTTTCGTTACCTCGAAGTTTTGATCCTGCGTTCTTTTCTTGAAAAGAATCTAAAAGTATGTTACTGCCTTGGCATGAAGATTTTCCTATTCAACAGTTTGTTACTTTTTTCATCGCCAAAAAAGTAACCAAAAAGTCTAGTCACGCTAAAAACTCGCTTTCAAAGCATAACTTGTTTTGGCATTCTAGCTTCTTTTACATTCGTTCTCATTCTTCCTAGTATTTCTGCTTGCGAACAGAAATACTAGCTGATTCGGGTGCTCGAACAGTTTAGCGCGACCTGACAATTCTGATCGAGTATATTTTTCTGTTCGATCCTAAAGGGATCGACTTTCCTTAACCCTGGGTTGTACCCGGGGAAAAGCATGTGAGTTCCCTAAATCATGTGAGCTATGCTGCAAGTGTGGCATACCCTCAAAACGCAAAGCGACGCGGCAGGTTTGCCACACGCATCTCCCACATTTTTATTTAGTGATAAGTGATTTAGTGATTTGCTTTCTGCCTTTCCTGCCTCCTGCTCTTAGCCCTTCACCCTTTTTGTTTGAAGTATCTTCTAAGCCTCTCCGCCGCCTCTATCAGCGTCGCTTCTTTTTTGGCAAAACAAAAACGGAGGATTTTAGCATCACTTCCATTGCGATAAAAAGGACTCATGGGGATCGTGGCAACTCCACCTTCTATGGTGAGCTTTTTGGCAAAGGCTAAGTCATCTAAATCTGAAGCATCGCTGTAATCTGCAATTATAAAATAGCTTCCCAGACATGGGAGAAATTTTAAGGGAAGGCCTTCTACCAGTTTTAAAAAGAAATCCCTTTTTTGCTGATAGAAAGCTGCCAATGCATGGAAGTCAGCATGATGCTGCATGTATGAAGCAATACCATGTTGCATCGGTCGATTGACAGAAAAAACATTGTACTGATGATTTTTTCTTAACTCCACGGTCAGTTCGGGTGGCGCTACGACATAACCCGTTTTCCAACCGGTGACATGAAGACTTTTCCCGAAAGAAAAGACAACGAAAGAACGTTTGTATAACTCAGGAAATCGAAGCACAGATTGATGCACATGCCCATCAAATATAATATGCTCATACACTTCATCACTGATGAGAGTTATCTTGTGTTTGGTCACAAGGTCTTGCAGACGTAGTAAATCTGATTCGTCAAGAAGAACGCCACATGGATTGTGTGGTGTATTGATCATGAAGGCTTTCGTTCGATCCGTAATCAATGATTCTACCGCATCCCAATCTACTTTATACTCCGGAGGTTGAAGTTGGAAAGTTTTCACTATACCGCCAAAAGAAACTACCGCAGGAATATAACAATCATAACTAGGTTCAATCACAATCACTTCATCGCCTTCTTTAATCAATGTGCCGATGATTGAATAGAGTGCCTGCGTTCCTCCGGCGGTCACTGTTATTTCGGATTCAGGATTTGGCATCCAACCATAATCCATGTATAACTTTTGAGCGATGAGGACGTTGAGTTCCGGCAATCCAGGCATAGGCGCATATTGGTTTTGTCCTTCCAACATAGCCTTGGATACGGCATCCAACAGATGGGTATCAGCCCCAAAATCAGGAAAACCTTGTGCAAGGTTTATCGCATTGTGCTCACCGGCAAGCTTGGACATGACCGAAAAAATCGTCAGCCCAACATCCGGTAGTTTACTTGTCAAACTCATTAGGTATAATCTTGATAACGATCAAAAACTTTATTGATGCTTTCGGCTAGTTTTCGATCTTTTTCGGTCACCACATTCCCCGCATCATGAGTGCTCAATTTGATCCGAACACTATTCCAGACATTCGTCCATTCCGGGTGATGGTTTTGCTTTTCAGCGAGCATAGCGATCTCGGTCATAAATGCCCACGCTTGAGAGAAATCCTTAAAAAGAAATTCCCCAACAAGCTTGTTGTCTTGTTCTATCCAGTTTATCATATTACAATTCCCAATTTCCTGTGTCAATTTCTGTAACCACCGCTGCAAGGAGATTAATCGTGGATCGAATATCCTGTAGATTGGCCATTTCAATACTTTGATGTACGTGGCGCAGCGGTATCGATATGGCACCTGCTATCGAACCTTTCGCACCCTGACGCTGCAGCGCTCCGGTATCCGTTCCTCCGGCAGGTAAAATTTCCAATTGATGCGGAATGGCTTCACGGATAGCCACTGATTTCATAAAAGAAGTCATGCGTGTATCACAGATCACCGATCCATCCAAAATTTTAATCGCGGCTCCTTTGCCAAGGCGAGTGACCATTTCATGTGGCATAGCACCTGGTGTATCAAAAGCTATCGTCACATCCAGTCCGATGCCGAAATCAGGATCAATGTGTCCGGCGGCATTAAAAGCACCGCGCAATCCTACTTCTTCCTGCACTGTAAATACAGCATAAAAATCATACGGCAATTCTCTTGAGCGCAAAGCATTTAAAACTTCGATCAGGATATAAACAGACACTCTGTTGTCGAGTGATTTTCCATTTATACATTCACCCATGATGATGAGGTCACGCTCTCGAGTAATCGGGTCGCCTACCTCTACTAATTCTTTGACACGCTTGACCGGCATTCCGGTGTCTATAAAATAGTCTTTTAGTTGCAGGTTTTTTCCTTTCTCCTCTGGTGTCATTAAGTGAATCGGCTTGCAACCCATCACGCCCATGATGTCTTCACGTCCATGAACAATCACGCGCTGCGCTGTCAGTGTCTTAGGATCAAAACCACCCAATGGATGGAAACGAATAAATCCTTCATCATCGACATGGGTGACCATGAAACTGATTTCATCCATGTGGGCGGCGACCATCACTTTCTTGGGTTCATTTCCCTTGATCACACCGATCAGCGAACCCATGGCATCAACATACATATCATCCACCAGATCCTTGATTTCATGCTTAATCAGATTTCTGATTTGAGATTCGAAACCAGGTGCTCCTGGTGTCTCTGATATACGTTTTAATAATTCAAAATCAATCATGAAGTAAATTTAATCTTTAAGCGGGTGCACGGTGAATGGTTAAAGGTAAAGTGTGAATATACAAAAAGGCAAAAAGCATATTCTGCTTATTGCCTTTTTGTACCTAATTTATCTTTCAATCAGTATTTTATTAGTAATAATTTCTATAATGAAGTGGGAATAAAGCTCACTCCTTACCTTCCGCCACAGCGGAACACAACTCACTGCTCACTATTCACTGCTCACCACTCACCACTTCCTACGTCACATTACCCATCAATTTCTTGATCAGTGGAGAGATCAGTATCAGTACCACACCCGCGATCACAGCATATATGGCCAGCTGGTGATATCCATTGGTAAAAGAGACAAGTTTTTCCATCGCCGTAGCGTCTTCTCCAGGTACGGTCATTCCTTTTCCTAAAAGGCCTGCTACATAATGTCCATATCCACTGGCAAGGAACCACATCCCCATCATCAGTCCCTGCATTCGGCTGGGCGCTAATTTGGTCATCAAAGACAAACCAATCGGTGAGACACACAGCTCTCCGAAGGTAAGCACCAGGTAAGCGATGGTAAATACTTCTAAAGAAGTTAATCCTTCAGGATTAGCCCAGTGTATAGTCGCAAAAAAAACATAAAACCCTGCCGCCAGCAAAAGGAATCCCAGTCCGAATTTCACCGCGGAATTTGGCTCTGCTTTACGTTTGCTCAACCAAACCCAAAGCAATCCAACCAACGGAGCGAAGACAATCACAAAAAGTGAATTCGATGAATTGTTGACAATATTTGGATCGATTGCCACTCCTGCTAAATCGTGCTTGACATTATTCAATGCAAACAAGCTCAGTGATCCACCACTTTGCTCAAAGAAAGCCCAAAACAATACAGAGAAAGCAATAAAAATCAATGCAGCGAGAAGCTTCTTGTTTTCCTCCCAGGTATGATGGCTCATTTCGTAAAACACATACAACAGGGTCACCGGACCGGCAATGAGCATAAAAATATCTGTATTACGCGTGTTTTGGATCAACATATACAGCAATGGGATAGATGCCAGTGATCCGGCATAGGTCAGGAGTTCATACCTTCTTCTTTTACCCTTTGACATGGATGGGTGAAGTGGCGAAAGTCCAATTGGACCCATCGTTTTCTTTGTAAAAATCAAGATCACAATACTGATACACATCGCTATACCTACCAGCGCAAATGCGAGATTCCATGAATGGTATTTTCCAACCCATATCATCAGAATACCCCCAAGCAAAGCACCAAGATTAATCCCGGAATAGAACAAACTAAAACCGGCTTCACGCCGTGTATCACCCACCTTATACAAGCCCCCTACCATGGTGGAAATATTCGGCTTAAAAAATCCGGTTCCGATAATGGTAAAACACGTTCCTATATAAAAGAATTCAACAGGTGATATAGCAATAAAAAAACCACCTACGGCCATCATAGCGCCACCCCAAAAGAGCGATTTTCTAAACCCAAGAATTTTATCGGCAAAGAACCCACCGACAAATGTGAAGATGTAAATAAACGCCTGAATGGCACCGTACTGCAAATTGGCCGCACCATCCTGGAGCAGCAATTGCTCCACCATAAACACAGCAAGCATCCCTCGCATTCCATAAAAACAGAAACGCTCCCACATCTCGATGGAAAACAAATACCAGAGTTGAATGGGATACTTCCCTTTAAAATTCTGAATATTCTCCAGTGTATATTCCGGTGCTATATTCGATTGGTCCTGACTCATATCAATTCAATTAGTTTAGGTTGGTAGTTAAGAGTAGAAATAACAATTCCTGTTATATCACAGGTTGGTTTAGTTAAGGTAAAGATAACCGAGTTGTTGAATGTGTTCTTATCAGCACACATTTAGTAAAAACAGTTGTTTTGAATAGCATTTACTTGATCTCGCCCATCAGGCGTTTCATCCATGGTACCAGCATGAACATAATCAGGGCAGCAACCAGGCTAAAGATAAAAATGGCAAGAAAGATATTCTTCAGTGGAAATGATTCAAATAATCCGCCAACACGGCCTCCGATAAAATTACCCGTTGCCGCTCCCAGGAACCATATACCCATCATTTGACCCACGATGCGGCTTGGCGCAAGCTTGGTCATGGCACTAAGTCCTACAGGTGAAAGGAAAAGTTCTCCAACTGTATGGATAAAATATAGCATCAGCAACCAATGAATACCCACGCGGTTTCCTGTCTTTTCAATCAGGATAGCAGCAGGTACCAGAATCAGGAATCCCACACCAACTAAAAGCAAACCGATTACAAACTTCATCGGTGTAGATGGCTCCATCTTCATACTGTGCAGTTTGAGCCATAGCCAGGCAAAGACACCGGACAAAGCAATGATAAACAACGCGTTTATACTTTGCCACCATGTAGAGGGAAAGCTATACCCTAAGAAACTGTTGTCTGTATTTCTGTCGGCAAAAAGTGTCAGGGTGGAACCTGCTTGTTCGAAGGCTGACCAAAACAAGGCAGCAGCGAGATAGAATATGATGATGGCAACAATTCGTTTCTTTTCAGCATCATCGAAACCTCCTCTGGTAAAGAGGAACCCAAAGTAAATAACTGGCACAAGCAATAGCAGGATGCCAACTAAGTCGGAAACACTAACTACCGTCAATGGCATAATACCTGTAACGTGAACCCCTAGTAGTAATGCTATACCAATTAACAATCCAAGTATTCCACTCCTAAGTGATTTCTTTTGTTTCGCCTGAACTACAGGATCCTGGCTTTTTTCCAGCATTCCGGCATTTCCCAAATGTTTCGCACCTAATTTATATTGGATTAGCCCTAATATCATACCGATGGCTACTACAAGAAATCCGGATCGCCAGTTGACATTCTGTCCAAAATATCCTGCGATCAGTGGCGCTAGAAATGCTCCAAGGTTGATGCCCATGTAAAAAATAGAAAAGGCAGAATCTCTTCGCGCATCACCCTTGCCATACAGATCACCAACCATCGTGCTGACATTTGGTTTAAGCAATCCTGTTCCGAGTGCGATCAGGCCTAGACCTGTGTAGAAGCTAGGCATACCGAAAGGCGCTGCCAGGCATAGATTACCCAGAGCAATAATCACTCCTCCATAAAAAACGGCATTTCGGGCACCGATAAATTTATCCGCTATCCATCCTCCCGGAAGATTAGTCATATACACTACAGCGGTATATAATCCGTACAAAGCACCGGCTTCCATAACCGTCAATCCAAGACCCGGGTTATCACTAACCACGGCGGCGGTCATATACAATATCAACATCGCTCTTCCACCGTAGTAAGAAAAACGTTCCCACATTTCTGTAAAAAACAAGGTGGCTAGTCCAGGTGGATGCCCAAGAAAACTCTTCATGTATTGCTATTTATGGAGTGAATGAAAATAACCTAAAATTTCAAGGCGAGCCAAAATAATGAAAAGTTTGAGTTTACCCTAAAGTATCTGTTGGCCATGCCTTCCTGCCTACACTTCGCACGGTTGTTCACATAAATGCGATAAAATGACGCCAACGCTTCGGAAGCCTGACTACAATTGTCTAATATTCAAGTGCTTGGCGCAAGATCTGCGGATTATTGCAAGACAATTTTAATCGACTCCCCAGTCGCCATCATACGAAGGATATATAATCCCGGATGAAATGAAGAAATATCAATTGATGTATTTAATTCAGAGGCTTTGAAGTGCCTGATCAATTGTCCATCAATCGAAAACAGTTGGGCCTCTGTGGGTATTTCAGATTCAATATAAAGTTTGCCTGTTGAGGGGTTTGGGTAAACTTTGGTTTTGGCGATTAGAGGGTCTTCTATGCCAACGTAGCCTTCCTTACAGACCACTAGCGGAACTGATCCTAACTGCAGATCATTTCCATCTGCATCAATTGCTTTTAAATTCCGAAGGCGGATCACAGTACAATTTGGTATTGGCAATCCCGGCTTGAGCACGATATAGTCACTTATTGGAAGAAAAAAGGAAGTGCCCGAATTAAGTTGTAGAGTAGAATGGTCCTTTTTTACAAAAGCAAATCTGTAAAATGAAGATGGATCATATACTTCACCATAGAACAATCTGGATGTATCAGAAATTCCCCTAATAAATAATTTATTAATCTCAAACAGAGACGTATCAAATTCAATTTCAAATGTCAGGCCATGAACATTTTCAATAGCACGACTCGTTTTCACATTGATTTCTTCCACCCTACCTTGCTCATCAAAAAAAGGTAGCGCAGTCAATTCGATATCTGAGCCAACAGGGTAAAAGTTTTCTCCTGTATAATATCGGTTCGTCTGCAAATTATTTAGTCTATGGATATCAATATCCTCTAAATCCACAACACCACTTCCGTCAGCATCTCCATGCTTAGCATTGATGTCTGCAAAGGCACTGTTCCATTCCTCCCCTGGATGGCCTCTCCAGGAAATTTGCCCATTTCTGACAGGGCCTGTTTGATCATTAAAAACACCCCACATTAGATAATCCCTTTGATCAACTATTCCGTTTTTGTCAAAATCGCCGGGCCATACACAACTATCATCCAGGCAAAGTGGCGTTGATACACATGGTTGACTCCAAAATGGAATCCTGAATAGCGAATCAATATTCTCCTGCATCTTCGAAATTTGACCTAGATGATCTGAGTCTGGATCGTGATGATACATATAAGCTATCACAACATCCTTTACCGTTCCAGGATCAATCCTTCCTAGTGATATTGAGGAGACATACTTATAATCCCTCGGATCATCCATTACATTGATTGCTGCCCAGGAGCTGGTATCTCGTGGATCACCATTAAAAAAATACCTTGTAGGAGCCAATGAATCACTTTGATTGTATCCATCTCCGGCTGGCCGAATTTGTGTTCCATCTCCCCAGCGTCCATTTAAAATATTGTATTCTTCTAAAGGAATATCTGCGCTATGTTCTTCACCCGAAAAAGCGTGCATGGGATGTGATAGCCAAGTCATACTTTGCACGGGTGGAACACCTTCATAAGTATCACCCCCTGAGGAACAATCATTTTGAGAATCACCATCAAGAGGATCCTCATTATAGACAAATGCAGTGCTTCGCAGACTATCTGAACCGATATAATCATCAGCAGAACATCCTAAATCAAAATCTGTCCACATGCCAAAGAAAACAGAATCAGCTCTAGTTGTCGCCCTACTAACAATTCTGTATTTATTGAAAATCGTATTATTTAGAATCTCGTTGTCTTCACAATGAAAAGCATAGGCTAATAACTGGAATTCTAACCTTAATGGGAGGTTACCAGAAGTATAATTTGTATCAAGATCATTAAAGACCATCCACATCATCTGATCTGGTATTATAACCCCTGGGCTAGTCGGACTAAGCTCAGGGTAATCACCTTGATCAGGGTCATATACACCATTGCTATTGTTATCACGAAAAGGAGCCCAGCGATAAAAATCTAAATTATCTGGTTGTAAAAAACCATTGAACTGTTTAAAAAACTTATTTCCCCGTGCGGGCCAGCCAAATATTGATGGAATCGTATCGTTGATAATAAAGTCCTCCTCATAATCCGTCATATGCCTATAGATGTCTTCTGCAAATACGTTCCATGCGGTATCAAAATTCATGCAAATAGTATCATCATAGGGGATTCCAATAGAGTTAAGAGGTCCAACAGAAAAATCATATTCACCCGGTTTAGGATATTTTTCTATCGAACGCCTATAGTTACCTGCATTGTCAAATCCTCCAACCCACACCGTTGAAGCAAAGATGGTAGACAGTTTTTTCTTAGAAGGATATGGGACAAGAAACTCTCCTTTACCCCAAGTGGTAAACTTACTACCCCTCGGGTGAAACGCTGCCTTAATATTATTTGAGTTTAGATAATATTCTGTGAATCCTCCCGGGCACCCAGATTGCGATTGAAGAACAAATGGAAATAGGAAAAATAAAAGAATGAGATTTTTCATAATCGGGTCGTTTCCTTAAAGCTACAACCCAATTTGAAAGAAAAATGTCCGCTTGTTGGCAAAAAGGAATTTACTCGACGCTGACCAATGGATATTTTAGCCCTTTGTATGCTGATAGCACAGCTTTGACCTTCCCGACGGATACCGGACTCTCAATCATCAGCGGAAGACGGTTCTTGTCTGCTGACAAATAAACATCCATTCGGGTGTCTTCATCAAAGAAGTGTCCCTCGACCATTTGGGGTTTTATGAGATTCGTTTTATGCTTGCCCAATTTGCGGATCTTAGTGACCAGGTTTTTTTCTGCTATCTGAACCTGTAGTGGATATTCCTCTTCCACAAAAACCTTCACTGCAAATTGATCCCCTTTTTTATAGCGATCAAAATCAATATTTCGAACATTATAGACGATGGAAATCAGGTCATGCATACAGGTCGATAATTCTTCTGTATATGCCTTTGTGGGTTTGTTGGGCCAGCCTTTTGTTGCATGCACTACATTTCGCTCCTGATCGAACTTGAATTTATCCCACCATATATATTTTCCTTCCTGAATATCGCGCGAAAAAGAAATCGGAAGTAAGGTCTCCTTGTCAATCACACTTTCATAGTAGTCATTGACTTCATAAAACCATTCAAAAGCATTGATCGTCTTGCCTACGACTGAAATATGATACCGATCGCCCAAATCCTTCACTTTAAAAGTGGCCTCACCGGCAGCGATCCATATAAATTCCAACTGATAATATAAGGTATAGGTAATCTCCTCTCCACCTTGCCAGGAGTAGTTTTTTGTATCACAAAAATTATTGGGCAAAGGATCTGCCATTGGCGCAGGACGTGCAAACCACAGTAAGGAGGTCAATATGAGTGATACCTTTAACATACTCATTTAACGAAATTAAGGGTAAAGTGTTACATCACAAGCATTTAAAAGGATATTTTTATTATTATTTTAACCATTCGATGCATGAACCAAATAAGGCTTTATATCCGGGAAGCAGCCTTCATTGCCAAAATTCTTTCAATCTTAGCAGTCTGAACCAACAAGCATCGTGACCAATCTTCTATGGAGATCATTATAATTTTAATCCTTATTCTTATCAATGGCGTATTCTCCATGTCGGAAATAGCGCTCATCTCTGCCCGTAAAAACAGGCTTGAAAGTGCAGCCAATCGAGGTATTCAAGGCGCAAAGACAGCGCTTGAACTCCAATCCAAACCTAGTAAACTTCTTTCCACCGTTCAAATTGGCATCACACTCATAGGCCTGCTAACCGGCATCTATAGTGGTGATAAAATATCGGCGGACATGGAAGCATTGATTCTGCAGATTCCTCTTCTGGCCGCATATGCCCCCACCCTATCTGTTGCGGCCGTCCTGGTCATCGTTACTTTTTTCTCGCTGGTGCTCGGTGAATTGGTGCCTAAACGCATCGGCCTTACTTATCCGGAAACCATTGCCCGCATGATGGCTTTCCCGATGAAAGTCATTGCCACCATTACTGCCCCTTTTATCTGGCTTTTAACGATGACGACCAATCTGATTTTAAAAATATTTCGCATCCAGCGTTCCCACGAAAGTCGAGTCACAGAAGAAGAAATAAAAGCTTTCGTCCGAGAAGGAATGGAAGATGGAGAGATTCAAGCGATCGAACAAAATATCGTCAATCGGGTATTCAGTGTTGGTGATCGTAGCGTAAGTTCATTGATGACGACCCGAAAAAAAATGTCTACCATTGTAAGCTCAGACACGCGGGAAGAAATCAAATTAAAGGTGTTTGATCATCTCCATAATTTTTATCCGGTCTATGATAATGAAGAACAGGATATCATTGGTGTGGTTAGTTTAAAACAACTGTTTTCAGAAATCGAAAAAGAAGGTTTTAATCTAAAAAAAATAATGAAGGAGCCTTCCTATATCGCTGAAAGGGATTCTGCCTACAAGGCTTTGGAGGCTTTTAAAAAATCAAATATTCATTACGGATTAGTCATCGATGAATATGGCTCAACGCAAGGCATCATCACCATGAGTGATATCCTGGAGGCGCTGGTCGGAGATATCTCTGATTTCTATAGTGAAGATTATATCTTTCAACAGCGAGATGAAAATTCATGGCTTGTCGATGGCCACTATCCACTTCCTGATTTTCTGACGCGGTTTGGCTTGGAGGAATACATCAAAAATTATGATTTCAATACGGTCGGTGGTTTGATCATGCATGAGCTCGGTCATATTCCAAAACAATCAGAAATCATTCTTTGGGCTAACTTTAAATTTGAAATTCTGGATATGGATGGTCCGGCGATTGATAAGATTTTGGTGACGAGGAAATAGAGCATATCGAAGCGCAGCGCTTGCCCTGCACTCCGACGTAGAAGGTAGTGAGGGGTAGATCACGTCCGATAGGCGTGAGAGCATAGAGCAAAATTGCGAATTACCAAAAAAAAACCTGAGATTCACAGTGAAGGCGCAGTCCTTCATCTGTAGAGACCTTAGACTAATCTTCCTCAATTCATAATCCTTGTAACCTAATAACCCTCATAAAATTTAAACCTTACACATTAAACCCTACACATCAACCCAAAAAAATGGCTTCTCCTAAAACAAAAAAATCCAAACGAATACTCGGGATCGATCCGGGCACGAATGCGCTTGGATTTGCTGTCATCGAAGTAGAGGGGGAGAAAATTGATTTGTTGGAAATTGGCGTGCTTCATCTGAAAGACAAGAAAGAGCATACTGAAAAACTGCGTGAAATCTTTTTAGAAATTCAGGAAATCATCGAAAGATATCTGCCGAAAGAGCTGGCGATCGAAGCACCGTTTTTTGGAAAAAATGTTCAGTCTATGTTGAAGCTCGGAAGAGCGCAAGGCGTAGCGATGGCAGCAGGAATGACGATGGGATTACAAATCACAGAATACTCTCCCAAAAAAGTAAAACAATCCGTGACCGGCAATGGAAATGCTACTAAAGAACAAGTGGCCGATATGCTAGTCCGATTGAATATACTCCAAGAAGGAAAATTTCAGTTGGATGCTACTGATGCATTGTCCGTAGCTGTCTGTCATCACTTCCAGGCCGGGAAACCTGTTTCCTCGAAAAAAGGTGGTTGGGGTGCTTTCCTAAAAGAGAATCCGGGGAGGGTTAAGTGAGCATAAGGCGTAGAGCAGAGGGCAGAATAACAATGCCGATGCATGGAGTTTGCTCCTGCATCTCTTTTCGTTCAGTGGAATCAACAGAATATTTAATGGAGGACAAGTTGTTGGAGCAAACTCCAACAACGGCAAAAGTCGTGATACCTATTGACGTATTCTCAAAACCATTCGAAGACAGCCTAAGATGCCGATGCACAGAGTTTGCTCCTGCATCTTCTGTGCCCAATGACCTATGCTTTCCGCTGGGCGGAACCCTTACCCCTTCTTCGGCTCCGTTTCCGTCTTAGCTCCATTTCCCTCATCATCCTTGATATCCTTGACAAGTTCATTTACTTCTTTGGTAGCCTTTTCCAGATCTTTTACATTTTTACTACGCCTTCTCGATTTACTCTTGTCTCCTTTTTCCTTTGTTGGTGATGAGCCATCACCTTTAAATCCTTCTTCACTAAAAACAAATCCGTTTTTGTCGGCATCTACATAGATGGTATCGCCTTCTTCAAATTCTCCGGACAATACTTGGATCGCAAGTTCATTGACTAACTCAGTTTCGATGACGCGCTTTAAAGGACGGGCACCAAACTGAGGATCATAACCCATTTCAGCCAACAGGTTCAAAGCATTATCATTGATCTCCAGGGCTAGTTCGCGATTGGCGAGATTCTTTTTGATCTTCTTCAACAACAAGACAGCGATTTGTTTGATCTCATCCTTGTTGAGCGGAAGGAACATAATTTTATCATCAATCCTGTTCAGAAATTCCGGTCTTAGATTTTCTTTTAATTTTTCAAAAACTTCTTCTTTGGTCGTAGACAGAATATCCTCGCGTTGACTTTCTCCCAAAGCTTCCAGATCTTCGAAGTTTTCAAGAATAATTTCACCTCCCATATTGGAAGTCATGATGACGATTGTGTTTTTAAAATTTGCAATACGTCCTTTGTTGTCCGTCAATCGGCCATCATCAAGCACCTGCAGCAACACATTGAATGTATCCGGATGTGCTTTTTCAATTTCATCCAAAAGAACGATTGAATAGGGTCTGCGTCGCACAGCTTCTGTCAATTGTCCTCCTTCATCATATCCCACATATCCCGGAGGTGATCCGACCAAACGAGAAACGGAATGTTTTTCCTGATATTCACTCATATCGATTCGGGTGATGGCATTGTCATCATCAAACAAAACTTCGGCAAGTGCTTTTGCTAATTCAGTTTTACCTACACCTGTTGGACCGAGGAAAATAAATGAACCGATTGGTTTGTTTGGATCCTGGAGGCCGGCTCGGCTTCTGCGCACAGCATTACTGACAGAGATGACCGCTTCTTTTTGTCCGATGAGTCGTTTGCCGATTTCATCTTCGAGATGAAGCATTTTTTCTTTTTCACTGACCATCATTTTTTGCAAAGGAATACCTGTCCATCGGGAGACGACTTCAGCGATATCATTGGCCGTTACTTCTTCATTGCTAAATCGGCTTTCGGCAGGAAGTTCATCCAGTTTTGCCTCTGCTTCTTTTAGCTTAGCAGTTTCTGCAACCAGTTCGCCGTAACGAATTTTGGCTACCTCTTCATACTTTGATTCGCGTTCAGCGACGGTGGCTTGATGTTCTAATTCGTCGATATGTTTCTTTATTCTTTGGATGGCATCAACAAGTTCTTTTTCATTTTGCCATGATGCTTTTAGGCTGTCAAATTTTTCCTGTGTATTGGCGATTGTTTCTGTAATGATCTTTAGCTTCTTCTCGTCTTTCTCACGTTTTATGGCCTCGCGTTCGATTTCGAGTTGGCGAAGTTTGCGATCGGCCTGATCGATTTCTTCCGGCATGCTATCCAACTCGAGGCGAAGTTTAGCGGCGGCCTCATCAATCAGATCAATTGCTTTGTCCGGCAAGTGTCGATCTGCAATATATCGATGGGATAGTTCGGCAGCAGCGACCAGCGCTTCATCCAGGATATCAATTTTATGGTACACTTCATATTTATCCTGGATACCTCTCAGAATAGAAACGGTTTCTGCTACCGAGGGCTCATCAATAAAAACTGTTTGAAATCTTCTGACCAGTGCTTTATCTTCTTCGAAATATTTTTGATATTCATCTGCCGTAGTAGCACCGATGGTCCGTAGCTCTCCTCTGGCCAATGCCGGTTTGAGAATATTGGCCGCATCCATGGCGCCGCTTCCACCGCCTGCCCCAATCAGTGTGTGGATCTCATCAATAAAAAGGACAATCTCGCCATTGGAGCTTTTGACTTCCTCAATGACCGCTTTAATACGTTCTTCAAATTCGCCTTTGAATTTAGCACCGGCAATCAGTGCGGCAATATCAAGGACATAAATTTGTTTGGATAGGAGGTTGTCCGGAACATCCTTTTTGACAATACGCCAGGCGAGTCCTTCAACGATCGCGGTCTTTCCTACGCCGGCTTCACCGATGAGGATTGGATTGTTCTTTTTCCTTCGGGAAAGAATATGGAGCATTCTTCTAATTTCCTCATCGCGCCCGATGATTGGATCCAGTTTCCCATCGAGTGCTCTTTGGTTTAGATGGATACCATATTTCTTCAGGGCGTTGTATTGATTGTCCGTATTCTGATCGGTAACGGTTCGGCCTCCACGGAGTTCTTTGATCGCTGTCTTCAGACCGGCCAGTGTTGCACCCTGATCCTTAAGGATCTGCCCTCCTTTGCTACTGCCTTTCATGATACCGAGCAGCATTATTTCTGTGGAAATAAACTCATCGCCAAATTCGGGCAGGAATTTCTTTGCTTCGCTGAGCGCCTTATTGCTATGGTCACTCAAATACTGTTTGTCAGAACCGGACACTTTGGGATAGCTTTCTAAGGACTCATCCAGTGCTTTAATTAATTGGGGGATACTCACCCCCACTTTCTGGAACAGGAATTTAGCGCTATCCTCACTTGCTTCCAGTATGCCTTTGAGCAGGTGGGTAGTGTCTACGGTCTGTTGTTGCAGTTTTGCAGCGAGGCGCTGTCCGGCAAGGATGGCCTCCTGTGCATTAATGGTGAAGTTATCGTATGTCATGGTTTGTTTTTCAAAATGCTAAAGATGTCCTCTCGTCCACAAAATAACAAGTAGATGGGGTATGGAGTTCGCTATTCTACCGAAACAGTTCGTTAATAGATGTTTAATCACTACTAAAGGTGTGATAAATAAATCTTTTTTTACAAAAGTTAATTAAATTATTAAGACTGCTTCTAACTCATTTACTGAGAGTTGAGTGGGTATGATTCTTTATAGGTGTGAAGTGGCTAAAGAAAATATCACATATATATATTATATATGAATGAAAAGTATATATCTTGTCCCATTGCAAAACAGTTTTTATTTCCTTGATTTCCAATAAAAGTCAATGAAATACCCGTTCTCCGATCAAAAAGTTGGTCAGGCAGAGCACCTATAATGAGAACCATTACTATAATTGTGCCCGTTACCCCCATGGCAGTTCAAACAAAACGACATTTCAAAGCGAATGGCAAGCTTCTTTTGACAGGAGAGTATCTTGTCCTGAATGGAGCTGTCTCCCTGGCTCTGCCTTGCAAGCTTGGGCAGTCTATGAACATCAACGAACGTCCCGGTAGCGAAATCGACTGGAAAGCATATGATCGAAAAGGAAACTTATGGTTTTCTGCAAAATTCGATCTCATGGCCTTTGAGCCAACTAAAACTACAGATCAGGATCTCGCCAATAGCATCCAGCAATTATTAAGAGGTGCCTGTCGTCAAAATTCCGAATTTCTATCCCAATGGCGTAAATATACTGTCGACACATTTCTTGAGTTTGATCTTGAGTGGGGACTTGGTAGTAGTTCGACGCTTGTGTGGCTTGTCGCCCAATGGGCAGAAGTAAATCCATACATTCTCTTGTTTGATACATTTGGAGGTTCCGGTTATGATATCGCATGTGCCGATGCAGAAGGTCCTGTTTTGTATCAGTTGCTCGAGGATGAATTGCATATTGATGAAGCTGATTTTAATCCTGCTTTTAAAGACAATCTATACCTCGTCTATCTCGGTCGCAAACAAAGCAGCAAAGAAGCTTTAAAAAAATATCACCAGACAAAAGCCTCCCTGAATGGCTCTGTTGACAAAGTATCTCGTCTGACAGAAAGCATCAATACCGCGAAATCACTCAAAGAATTTGAATCCCTGGTTCAGGAGCATGAAACTTTAGTTTCTCAAATCATAGGCCTTCCGACTGTCAAGAGCAATGAATTTGCTGACTATTGGGGCACCGTAAAATCTTTAGGTGCTTGGGGCGGTGACTTTGTCATGGCCACTTCGGATCGATCAGCTGATGATACACGCAACTATTTCAAATCAAAGGGAATGGATGTTGTGTTTAAGTATGATGAGTTGATTTTGGGATAGTAAAGCTTCCAAGCTCATAGTCTGAATCACTCCCGCTTAGCGAGAGTGATTCAAAAAATGAACTCGGAAAAATCCCAATTCGTATTTTTTTCCCTTCAACCACGTATCCCCGACACCGGACACACATCACTATACCAATCATTCATGGCATTGAATACCCGATACGATTCGAAAAGATGAAGGTCTTTTTGATGAATGGGTCTTGGAATAATTACACTTGATGCAACCAGCCTTTTCCAGGTGGTTCCCGCAAGTAAAGGGATTGAAGGCGTATACCATCGGTTTTCTTTCAGGAAGGCAATGTTGGCTATTGAAGTATCAGTGATCCAACCATCGCGTGTAATCAGAATATCATCAGCATCCCCACGCTGTGCAAAAAGTTTTTCCAATACTTTCCGGCCCGCATATTTGTATCGATAATCAAATCCTTCAGGACATCCCATCAATTGAAGCGAATGAATAGGACGCGTTACATAAGGAATGAATTCAACAGACAGGGCATTTAAATCATATAGGATTCTGCAACGGTAGACACCTTGTGACGGAATAGGGCATGATGAAAGGATCTCTTTCAGGTGAAAGCCAATTTCTTCTCTGGTTTCTTCCGGATAAAAATTCTGGAGCGTAGCTTCTACCCTACTTTGATGCCAGTCAAGATGAAGTACCTGGCCATCACGTATGCCTATTGTTTCAAGAAACCGGGACATAGACCTTGTCAATTAATTCTTGATATTCCTGAGCAGCCATACTGCGATAGGTCAGTCCACCACCACTGCGATAATAAAAACCATCTTCACGCTCCTCAATCATGCGAATCATCACAGCACTATTTAAATCTTTTCCATCATAGACACCAAAGACGCCGGTAAAATAATTTCTTGGTTCCGGCTCTATCTCTTTGATTAGTTCTACTGTTCTCTTCTTAGGTGCTCCTGTGATCGATCCGGCAGGAAGTAACGCATGCATGATACTACCAGGTTTATTTAGAAATGTTTCATTAAGCATTCCGGATATTTCAGAGCTGCATTGTAATAATGATTTATCCGGTGTATGAATCTTTGTAATAAATCGATATCGCTCCACACGAACGCTGTCGGCTACTATGCTAAGATCATTGCGCAATAAATCCACAACGGTGGCGTGCTCTTCTTTTTCTTTGATATCATTGAGTAATATTTCCTCTGCATCTTCTAGTGATGCATCAATGGTACCTTTCATAGGGAAGGTTCGGATCACGCCATCAGAGATATTTATAAACTGCTCAGGGGAAAACAAAACAAATTTCCCCGGAAGTAAAAGTTTGTATGGTGCTGATGCTTGTTCATATACTTTTTCCAAACTTGACAGGCCTTCTACTTTTGTCGTAAAACAAAGATTCAGAAGATAGGTATCTCCCGCCTGGATCGCTTGCATTGCTTTGCTAAATCCGCTTTGATAAGATTCAAAAGAAATAGGAATTGGACGAGTTTTATATGAATTGGTATTCGATTTTTCGATCGGAGGTTGTAAATTGTCAGGATCTGCTGGTTTTAAATAATATCGAATTCCGGAAGCTTCCACCTGATCCAAAGGGATCACAATTGGTAGTTTCAGGTCGAAATCAAGAATAAAAAGAAAAGGCTTGCCCTCCGCGGCCAACTGATCCATTTGTTCAACCCACGCAGGCGATTTCATCTAACTTATTTTGAATTTTCGTCTACTTCGCGGCAGACCACTTTGAACTTTTTTATACCCTCGATCGTATCCTTCCGCATGTGTTGCGCGACAGACCATTTATAGGTTCCTACCTCCGGAAATGTGAATCGTTGTTGCAATGGCAATGTAATCGTGCATGACTGGCTATTACAATCGCCGGCCCATGACCCATCCTTATTTAAAAGCTCTAACGAAGTAACAGACTCTACAACCTGGCCGGAAGGAAATGTCGTTTGTGTTTTGATATACAGATTTTGAAAGGGATACGCTATATCATGGGTCAAACTAATATCCATGGCATAGATGGTTGTGGTATCTACTGCCTCAAGCAAAAAAGACTTCGGATCATTAGAAATCCATTGCTGATTCTCCATGGGCCATTCAGCAGAATTTAATACGCCTTTTTCACAACCTGTGAGGGTAAAAAACAAAAGTGTTCCGATCCATAGGTAGCGCATCAAGTGAAATAATCTTTCATCTTGTCAAAAAATCCTTTTTCAGTTTTACTCGGCTGAGGAATAAAGTTGGGAGCAGATTGAAATTTTTCCAAAATCTTCTTCTCCTCATCTGTCAACTTCTTAGGTGTCCAGATATTGACATAGATCAATTGATCGCCTTTGCCATAAGCTTGAACTGAAGGAAGTCCTTTTCCTGTAAGCCGAAATATTTTTCCACTCTGTGTACCTGGCGGTATCTTGATTTTTACTTTGCCGGAGAGACTGGGGATATCAACAGAACATCCTATGGCTGCATCCGGAAAACTTAAATACAATTCATAGATAAGGTTGTTTCCATCGCGCTTCAACTCAGCGTGTTTTTTGACTTCAATACTTATATGAAGATCTCCGGCGGGTCCGCCTTTAATGCCTGCATTTCCTCTGCCGCGCATGGTGAGTTGCATGCCATCTTCCACTCCTGCCGGAATATCAATATCAATCATTTCCTCATCGATGATACGTCCTTCACCTCGACACTTCGTACAGGCTTCCACAACGATTGACCCTGTACCATGGCAGGTAGGACACTGTGCAGTGGTCTGCATTTGCCCTAAAAAGGTGCTGCGGATTTGCCTTACAACTCCGGAACCTCCACACGTCTGACAGCTTTTTACATTCCCATCTTTCGCTCCGCTTCCATTACAGGTTTTACAAGATTTCCTCTTTTTTACTTTAATTGTTTTTTTAACACCTGCCTCTACTTCTTCCAAAGTCAGGCTGAGTTTGATACGAAGGTTTGATCCTTTCTGCCCCTGAGCTCTTTGTCCACCGCCGCCGCGTCCACCGAAAAAAGATTCAAACGGACTATCGCCAAAGACATCTCCAAACTGATTGAAGATATCATCCATATTCATTCCTTGGCCGCCATGAAATCCCTGACCGGAGACACCGTCATGACCATAGCGATCATATCTGGCTCGCTTGTCCGCATCGCTCAGAATCTCATAGGCTTCAGCAGCTTCTTTAAATTTATCTTCTGCTGCTTTGTTGTCAGGATTTCGATCAGGATGATACTTCATCGCTATCTTTCGATAGGACTTTTTAATGGTAGCATCATCGGCATCCTTGGGAACGTCGAGTATTTCGTAAAAATCGCGTTTGCTCATTGAAATATTTTATTTCCCCACCACCACTTTGGCGTGACGAATGATTTTGTCATTTAAGGTATATCCTGTTTCGATGGTATCCACCACGATTCCTTTTTGACTTTCGCCAGGAACCGGTATTTCAGTGACAGCCTCGTGAAGTTCAGGATCAAATTTTTCTCCGGTACTGGCCATCGGCTGCAACCCCTGATTTTGCAAAACTGTATTCAATCTGTTATAAACCAATGAAACGCCTTCACTAAATTTCTCTTCGGTGCCGGGGTCATCTGCACTTATTTTGGCACGGTTGAAGTCATCCAAAACAGGCAGTAGTTTCTGCATGACATCCCGCGATGCGGAATTAATCAGTTCGAGGCGTTCACGCATAGTTCGCTTCTTGTAATTATCGAATTC
>JBBKXT010000067.1:0-3744 GCA_037969625.1 Saprospiraceae bacterium | reverse complement strand
ATAGGCCTGATCACTTTGCTTTTTGTATTTCAGTTTTTTGTAGTAGCCAGTAAAAGGCGGAAATGGATTTATGGTTCCCTACTCCTATTTTGGATGGTACTCATTATTTTTCCATGGTTTAGATATGCGTTCTATGGTTTCGCCGGAAATTATTACAAAGGCGCACTTTCGCTCTTTATACCGTTTAGTTTTTTATTGGTTGGCTTGCTTGGATTTCAGGAAATTTTAAATGGCAAACCACTGAATAAGATTGTTTTGTTTCTATCCTCCTTGTTCTGGCTGGTTCTTCTCTGGTATCCTTACGATATACAAAGTGTAGCCATTGATCCTTCGATTCAATTGACGGTTTCTGTTTTTATCTTGAGTTATACAGGCCTGTTGTGGTTTTATGCAGAAGGCATCTTTCATAAAGTTGTGCTTCCCGGAATGGTGTGTGTTATTGGATTGGAAGCCTTGTTGATCTCCTGGCCATCCGTTAATAATCGGTTGCCTATGCTCAAATCGGATATTGCAAACAAACAATTTCATTTTGATGATTCCAAGGAGGCTGTTGACAAAATTAAAGCAATTGATCAGGATCTGTTTTTTCGCATTGACAAAGTTTATGGTTCTATTAAAACAGGGTATAATGATGGTCAGGTCCAGGGATACTTCGGATCAAAATCATATCAATCTCATAATCACAAAAACTACGTTGAGTTTCTGGATAAAACAGGTGTGATTGATGCCAGCATGGAAGCCAATACCCGGTGGTTGGTAGGGGTCGCCACAACGAATATTTTGCATGGATTGTTTTCTATTAAATATGCACTGTCTGATCCTGCTACGGAATCCAGAATTGACAAGGCGATCTATAGCCCTTTGGAGACCACTGGAAAGACTTCAGCCTGGAAAAATGAGTATTACATTCCTTTTGGTATTCCTATACAATCCTATATCACAGAAGATGAATTTGAATCCTTGTCTGCATCTGTTCGCAAGCGCGCTCTTTATTTTGCTGTAGTAGGTAAAGAAAGTGATGCATGGACCAATCAATTGCCAAAATTTCCGCTGGAAGGATTTTCTTTTTATGGGACCGCTATTAAAGACAGAACCAATTTTCTTGCGACACAAGCGATGACGATGGATTATTTTTCTCATAAGAAGATTAAAGGGCATATTGATGTAGAGGCCAATACGATGATGTTATTTACAATACCTTTTGATTCCGGTTGGGAGGCTTATGTGAATGGAAAAAAACAGGATCTTGAGAAAATCGATTATGGTTTTACCGGTTTGTTTTTATCACCCGGCTTTGCAGAAATCGAACTTAAATATGTACCACCCATGTCAAAATCCGGATGGATAGGATTTGTTCTTGGTTTGATAGCCATCTTTGGACTTATTCGGTGGAGGAAATATATTTAATCGAATAACTTTATTCGGGCTTGATTTTTTGACCTCTCGTCAGGATCCACTGAATATCTGATTTTCTCAAAATCAAAATGTTGCCAAGGGTAAAGCCTAATTGTTTTTGAGCCATTCGAATAAGATACGAGCAGGATAGACCATAGGCAATGGTAGTAGCCCATGATGCCCCAATGATCCCAAATGAAGGGATGAGGAGAATATCCAGCAGGATGGTAATGACAACACCCATCCATGCTGCTCTTACAGGGTATTGCATCTGGTTGATCGCTCGAAAGTATCCGCTAAAGACCAGTCGTTGAGAAATGAAGATAATGCCAAACGCTAAAATTTGCGTGGCAGGCACCGCTAAATGAAAGGACTTTCCAAAAAGTAGGGGTATAAACAACCATGAAGTACTTAATATGCCGATGGCAGCAACTAATGCGATGCCCATATTTAATCGGGCTGTGCGCTCAACGATTTCGTTATGCTGATCTTGCTCCGATTCGGCGATGTAAGGGACCAATACCTGATTAAACGGGGTCATTGCATCGCTTACAAAATTTGCTATTTGCGTGGCAAGTCCATATTGGCCTAATATTGTTATTCCATGATAGAATTGGACAAACCAAACATCTAATCGTTTATTCAAAAAATTACCAGAGGCACTGGCCAGGCTTTTATAGGAGAGATCTGCAATTGGCCTAAAGTAAGAGGTATAGCCTCCGGAAAAAGAAATAATTTTGGAGCGCCAAAGAATAATTAAGCCAATCAGTAGCGAGATAGTTTCAGCGACCAGGATGATTTTAAAACAATTTAAAAGGGCAAAAGGATTGTCGGTCATCAAGGTATAGAACAGCAATAGTCCATAAATTAAGGAAGGGAAAAGTTTGTCGAGAATCATGTACACATTGAACGCTTTAAATCGAAATACGCCTCGTAACGCGGCCATGATTAATGTCGATATTCTCCGCAGTCCAAAAGTGATGAGGAGAAATAAAAAGAAAAATAGGATAGGCTGATCCGGTGGAATTATCCAACGAGTTCCTCCCGGTATGATAAAAACAGCAACCGTAAGCACCAGGGAAAAAAGAAAGAATGAGGCAATCGCCATCATGCCAATAGCACTAAAAATAACCGATGTCTTCGCTTTGTCTCTGGCCAGAAATACAGGCAGTGAACTATCTAACTGAAAACCGATGACCGTAAAAAACAAATTGAGGGCTGTGATACTAAAAGTATAAACGCCCAGTCCTTTTGGTCCAAGCAAACGAGTTAAAAAAATAACCGAAAGGAAACTCAGGAGCATCACCGGAACCCGGCTCAGCAAGGTCAATTGAATATCTTTCTTTAGCTGAATCATGGCTGCTTTATCTTCACCAGCAATTCAATATACTTGTCTGCTATGGCAGGCCATGCAAATACATTCAAGGCTCTTTCTCTGCCTGCCTTCATAAACTGCGCTTTGTACCCGGGATCATTAAATAATTTTTCAAGTTGTTCTTGCAATGCGTTTTCATCTTCCGGTGGAATACATATTCCGGCATCGCCAACTGTCTCCGGGCACCCCGAGACATTTGAGGTGATCACCGCACTGCCTGCAGACATCGCTTCCAGTAATGAAGAGCTTGCATTTTCCTTTCCTGATACCAGAGAAAAAATGGATGTTTCTGCTACTAGAGTTCTGTATTGTTCACTTTTATTATCCAACCATCCATGGAAAATAATCGGTGTCATGGAACCTTTCGCTTGCTCCTTCAATTCGTTGAGGGATGGTCCATCCCCACAAATATGTACTTCAACAGGGTAAGCTTTTTGTGAAACTACCTGAATCAAATGTTGGAAACCTTTTCTCGGCAAAATTCTTCCTGTGGATAATAAGATAGGCTTCTTTTCTCCGGGGGCATAATACGCTGTATCAATACCACTGGGTATATACATAAGTTTTTCATCAAACCTTGTAATCGTTTCTTTGAGCAGTGATCTCAGAAATTTAGAAGGAAACACGATGAACGAACTGTGTTTGATAATTGAGCGGATCAAATTGGGTGTCACTCGGTGAAGCCACTGGAATCGATCCGGATTATAACCAGGCACATCACTGCCATGAGAGGAGATGATATAGGGGATTCCATATCGATTTTTTAGCCATTTGGAGATTAATCCGGTGGGCACTAAAAAATGTGCATGACAAACATCATAATTATGTTGAGCGACTAATTTTTTGAGCCGATTTTTGCAGGCAATTATAAAAGTGATGTGCTCCCAAATATATGAAATATGAGGATGGAGCCGAAAGCACTTGATGCGTATTATTTCAACACCATCTTTTATTTCATGAAGCGGCAGATCCCC
>JBBKXT010000066.1:0-18999 GCA_037969625.1 Saprospiraceae bacterium | reverse complement strand
AAAACGGGTGTAGTATTGAGAAATTTTCCCAGTTTGAATTCCGGTAATTTTTTGCTGAGTGCTTCGGGATCTCCGGCGAGTCCTGAGTCTACTATGAGGTGGATGTAGCCGAGGGTTGTAAAAAATATTTCTTTGAAACTATCACCTATTCCGTCAAACCTCGGATGTTCAATCATTTCGGTAATTAGCTCAATGGCCTCCAAGTAGCTACCATTGTATAAGTGGCCCTTAAGGGTATAATGTGCTAATACATACCAATTTAATGTACCTGAAACCAGAAGCCCCATTCTTTTTTTTCCAAGATTAATAGCATCCTTTGGACGATCTGCTTGAATAAAAGCCCAAGCTCTTCTGTTTGTAATACTTGCCAGTGCGATTCCTGTTTTGAAATCTGGAGCACTAAACTCTTGCAAAGCTTTTTCTGATAGCTCAAGCAGACCATCAAAATCCTTTTGGAATTCACAATTTGCTGCTAACACCCTATACTTATTATAATTAAAAAAGTACGTTCTTATGCCCTTTACATTTTTTAGTTCTGTTGCGTATGATTGAGCTTTGGCTTTAATTTCTTCTCCAGGGTTTGCCAATGATTGTAACTGAGCCCTTTGAAGTTCATAAAAGTAGTTTTCTGCTTTTATCTCCCAATTATAAATATCCATATACTTTTTTTGAATGTTCAAGTATTTTGTCAATTTATATTTATTCAACTCTGTTGAAGAGTAATAACCCACTAATTGGTGTACTTGAGTGAGCACATTTTCAGTAGCATGATATTTCATTGATCTTGTAATTGACTTTTCTGCCAAATCAACAGCCAACTTACCTGACTTCCTTGCAATTAATATCCTAGAAACAAGCGATTGCCGATATCCACTTAAAGCTTCATTTACTCTAGCATCTGCAGTCTCTGTATTAATATTCTGCATAATAATAAGACGCATAAACAATTCTCTCAATCTTGTCTTTAATCTCGAAAAAGCAGTTAGGTTTTTCTTTCCATATAACCTTATCATACACTCTTCGTCATTCAAAACCTCATCTGATAGCACTATAGATGACAGCTTTCTTATTGGACTATTGTCCTTCTGAGAAATCAAAGTGTCTAATATATTTTTATGGCGAACATTTAGCTTAGCAAGTTCGTAAAGTGTTTTCATAATCTATAGTCATTAAACATCTAACAATGAGCAATTTAAGACAAAATATCAACTTTTTTATGTAAAAATCGATGTAAATAACGGCGCTTAAAATGATTTGGTTTCGGTCCCTTTATCATAGAATTTTGATCAAGCAAAATATTACTTGTGATGTAATTGGAATGGGAGTTTTGAATCTTGAATAAAATTGTTAACCCAATAAATAACTTGAACATGAAAAATCAAATGGCCGCCTCTGTTTTGCTTCCAATTGTTGCAATAATCATCTCAACTTTTCTTTCGATTCTGTATTCTCCCAATTCTAATTGTGAATCCAATACAACAAAACAACTACATAATAAGCAATCGCTCACCCTGATCCCTAGTTTGTGCTCAGAAAGCAAAAATCAAGAGAATTGCTCATATATAATGCCCTGCTACCATCATGAAATAAAGATTGAATTAAAAAGTGACAATTAAATTCAGTTTCGCAATTACATTTATAAAGGGACTCTGAAATTTCCAATTGCAACATCTAATAATCATGCAATTAATGTTACTATTACTCAAATTCACGTCTACCGAGCATCAATTTCCAACTTTTTCTTGCCAATTCGATGAAACAAATCATCACTATTTGCCCTTTTACAGACCAATTCCATGAGATTCATTTGAAAAGTACAGCAATTTCATTAAAAAATTGTATATATTTTTTTCGGCTTTGAACTTATTAGAAATCTCATTGTCAATAGATTAAATATGCAATTTTACTATTTATTGATTCAATTGACATGTAAAGAGTTTATGTTTTTTTATTTCGCCTACCAATAAAGTCCCTACATCTTTACACTGTAAATGGAGCACATTACTTTTTCAGAGTAATAACACATACAAACAGTTGATTATCAGGTGTGAAAAGTTGCACTTGGCATTCTTCTACTAATATTGGCAACGTAAAATTGCACTGGTTTTTGTTATTTGAAAGAGCAGCATTCTGAGGTAGATTTGTACTGTTAATTCAAACTAAACAATTATCTATTATGGATGCGATCCAACTTTTACTTTGTCTTTTAGAAATTATTGGCGGTGACGATTTTGACCCGGCATAGATTTGAAAATCTCTATATGCTATAGAATAACATATAGTAAAGTTATATAAGAATCATTAGTTCTTTTTTGGGTGTTATGCAATGACCACCTGCTTCTCTTTACAGGAACGAACTTCGTGTAAACAGTAGGTGGTTTTTTTTTGACTTCAGACACAATCCTAATTATAGCTCCTGCTTGAGAAAAGCACCTGTATGGCTGGTGGGGTGGCCAGCGACAGACTCAGGAGTACCCGAACACACTATGGAACCACCCTCTTTTCCCCCATTCAATCCTACATCTATTATATAATCAGCCACCTTGATCACATCCATGTGATGCTCAATGACGATGGCTGTATTTCCCCTGTCGACCAGGCTCTGAATAACATGCAGTAAATATCTAATGTCCTCAAAATGAAGACCTGTGGTAGGTTCATCGAGGATATATAAGGTCTGTCCCGTATCTTTTTTCGCCAGCTCTTCAGCCAATTTCACACGCTGGGCCTCACCACCGGACAAGGTCGTCGCCTGCTGGCCCAAGGTAATATACCCGAGCCCAACCTCTTCTAGCGTCCTGAGTTTGCGATAGATGGTAGGAATGTTTTCAAAGAATGTAACACCCTGCTCCACCGTCATCTCCAAAACATCATTGATGGACTTGGCCTTATAATGTACTTCCAGCGTCTCCCGATTGTATCGCTTACCCATACAAGTCTCACAATCCACCAGCACATCGGGTAGAAAATTCATCTCAATCACCCGTCGTCCGGATCCATGGCAGGTCTCACAACGCCCTCCTTTGACATTAAAAGAAAAGCGCCCGGGCTTATACCCCCTGATTTTGGCTTCAGGAACATTGGAAAATAAACTTCTGATATCGGTAAATACACCGGTATATGTAGCCGGATTAGACCGCGGAGTACGACCAATCGGCGATTGATCGACCTCGATCACCTTATCAATATGTTGGATTCCCTTGATTTTATCGTAAGGCAATGGGCGCTCCAGGCTATTGTGCATCGCTTGTCGCAATATCGGATACAAGGTCTCATTGATCAGTGAGGATTTCCCACTACCGGACACACCCGTCACACATATAAAGGTACCTAGCGGAATCTCTACACTGACATTCTTCAAGTTATGGCCGGTCGCACCTTCCAGCACAATTTTCTTTCCATTTCCCTTCCGACGCTCTTTTGGCACTTCAATTTTGCGTTCACCATTAAGGTATTGTGCCGTCAATCCTTTCGATTTCAAAACTTCTTGAGGCGTCCCACTAGCCACCAGCTCTCCACCATGGATACCGGCACCCGGTCCAAGGTCAATGAGATAATCCGCTGCCAGCATAATATCCTTGTCGTGCTCGACGACCAGCACCGAATTGCCAATAGCACTGAGATCTTTAAGCGATTTAATAAGCAATTGATTGTCTTTCTGATGCAATCCAATAGAAGGCTCATCCAGGATATAGGTAATACCCGTCAACTGCGAACCAATCTGCGTAGCCAGTCTCGTCCGCTGCGTCTCACCTCCCGACATGGTCCTGGATGGGCGATTGAGCTGTAAATAATGCAACCCAACCGTTACCAAAAAACCAAGGCGGTCCCTGATCTCCTTGATGACATCTCGTCCAATCATCTTTTGTTTTTCGGTCAGGCGAGATTCCAATCCTGTAAACCACTCCAACAAATCCCCAAGATCAATATTGGCCAGCTGACCAATGTGATGATCATCGATTTTAAAATACCTCGATTCCTTTCTGATCCGATAGCCCTCACACTCAGGACATTCGGAGATTGTCATAAAAGCTTCCGCCCACTGCCTGATTTTCTCGCTGGTAGTGGTTTCATACCAACGCTTCAGCATATTGGTGATTCCCTCCGAACCTAAATCAAAGACCAAATCATGCGGCAAATAGCTAGGAGCAGACGTTGCCCCCGGACTACCCCCGTTGAGAATAATCTCTAAGGCCGCGGGATCTATTTCTTTAATCGGGGTGGCAAAGGTGAACTTGTATTTTTTTGATATCTGGCGTAACTGCTTGAATGTGTGATTGTCCCGCACTTCTCCAAAAGGGGCTATCCCCACATCATTGATAGAACGCGTATCATCCGGAATCACCTTATCCATATCTACCATCGTCACTTCTCCAAGACCATTACAGTTAGAACATGCACCATAGGGTGAATTAAAGGAAAAGGAATTTGGGGATGGTTCTTCGTAAGAAATACCTGAAACTGCGCACATTAAGTGCCTGGAATACATCTTGGGGATGTCCTCCCCTACGCGCAACACCATCAGCATCCCTTCTCCCATGCGCAATGCAGCAGAAAGACTGCTTGTGATTCGGGCCGTTTTTTCGGGTTGCTTGACAGAAAGTCGATCCACCACCAGCTCAATATCATGCGTTTTATATCGATCCACTTGCATCTTCGGACTGAGATCCAGAATATCTCCATCTACACGCACCTTTGTATATCCTTGTTTGCGAAGCTGATCAAACAACTCCCGGTAATGTCCTTTTCGCCCTCTGACGACCGGAGCCAGAATCATTATTTTCTCATTATCGAAATCTGTCAGTACATTTTCATGGATTTGCTCTTCTGTGTATTGTACCATTTTATCCCCGGTCTCGTAGGAATAGGCTTCTCCCGCGCGAGCATACAAGAGCCTCAGAAAATCATAGATTTCTGTAATCGTCCCGACGGTAGATCTTGGGTTCCAACCGGATGTTTTTTGTTCGATGCTAATCACCGGACTCAACCCATCAATCTTTTCTACATCGGGTCGTTCGATACCACCTAAAAACTGCCTCGCATAGGCTGAAAAAGTTTCTAAATATCGGCGCTGACCTTCTGCATAAATCGTATCAAAGGCTAAAGAAGATTTTCCACTACCGCTGATACCGGTGATCACGACTAGTTTTTCACGAGGAATCTTTAGATCAATGCCTTTGAGGTTGTGCTCTCTGGCACCGACAATCTCAATCAAATCCTCCTGATCGGCAGTATTTATGGGGCTTGCTTTTTTCTTGGATTTGGCCATACGTATTTTAAAAAGTGTACAAAGGTACGGAAGAATAGGGCGAAGGGAAAGGAATTGTGGATTATGAGATACGAGATGCCAAATGCCAGACGTGAGCTGGGAGACGAGAGAGGCTAGACGGGTCTCACGTCTCATTATAAAAATGTGGCAGAAAAGGCGAGCAAGGTTTCGTTACACGCTTCGCATCTCGCTTCTGATGATCGGGATCGAGTCTCGCGTCTGAAATCTCGCGTCTTTTTGTCCAAGTGATTCCACAAACATATACGAACAATCGTTCGTAATTCTTATTTTTGCAGATATGAGTCGTTATCAATCCCTACGTGTGGCGCGTGTTAAGCAGGAAACTGCCGATTGCGTGTCTGTCTGGCTGGAAGTTCCGGAAGATCTAAAAGAACAATTTGCCTTTGCACCCGGACAGTATTTAAACTGCCGTGCGATCATCGATGGTGAAGAAATCAGAAGATCCTACTCTATCTGCGCGGCACCCTCCGATGGGCAACTCGCAGTGGCGGCGAAGCGCGTTCCAGGCGGAAAGATGTCCACCTATATTAATAAGGAACTGAAAGCCGGAGATGCCTTAGACGTGATGCCTCCCGAAGGGAAGTTTACACTGCCTTTGAATATTCCAGACGATGCAACACTTTTGTTCTTTGCAGCAGGGAGTGGTATCACACCCGTGATCTCCTTGATCAAACATTATCTCGAAACAACCAGGAAAGGACAAGTTGTCTTATTCTATACGAATAGGACAAGTGATTCGATCATCTTCAGAGATCAACTCGAAGCACTTAAGAATGAATATATGATGCGGTTTACCCTGTACCATGTATTGACCAGAGAAGTTACGGGCACAGAATTATTTTCAGGACGCATTAATGCGGAAAAATGTGCTGTGTTTGCTAGGCATTTTTTTAACCCTGCAGAAATTCACACATGCTTTACTTGCGGCCCGGAACTTCACATCAAGGAAATCACCGAGGCTTTGAAAGGATTAGGTATGCGTGACAATCAATTGAAGTTCGAATTATTTGGCACCACCGGCACTTATGTTCGCCAGGAAGAAGAAGAAAAAGTAGTGCTCGAAGGAGAAGATAAAATGTCAAGGGTGACTGTTCGTATCGATGGTCATGAAGCTGATCTGCAAATTAATTATCTCGGCAATAACGTACTTGATACCGCGATCAATGCAGGCATGGATATACCTTATTCCTGCAAAGGTGGCGTCTGCAGCACTTGCAAAGCGCAGGTGGTGGAAGGCGAAGTGTATATGGATGTTCATTATGGATTGGAACCTGATGAGATAGATGCGGGTGTTGTGCTGACTTGTCAGTCGCATCCGAGATCGGAGCGGTTGATTTTGGATTATGATATTCTCTGACAAGCAGAGGGAGACCTCCTTCGTGCTCCGTCGCTGATTCCGATCGATCGGAAATGGCGCAAGAGACTAAAGCTTCGGCGGCTAAAAGCGGGAGGCAGAAAGGCATTAGGGTTAACGGAAAATATAAAGCAAAGCGTGAAAAATAAATTGAGAAAAATTGGCCATAGTGAAAGGCGTTTAGAAAGTTTAGGGCTTCATGCCTTTGACATGACTGTTTAGAGCATTTAGTTCATGACTTTCATTTTCGAATTGATAGTTGGAATGGAAAGAGAATTTGAAAACTAAACTTTCTAAACCAATGACGCCGGAGGCGTAATCACTAAACAGCATGCCGCAGGCAGTGCGCTAAACACATCATCTATCGAGATTGACATAGAAAAATGACAACAACAAACACACGTAAAGAAGAAATTCAAATAGCGGCAGCAAAACTTTTTGGTGAAAAAGGATTTGCGGCATCATCTGTGCGTGATATTGCTAAGTCAGTAGGGATGGGCGCTGCCAGTCTGTACAATCACATGGGTTCTAAAGATGAGCTGCTCACTTCTATTTGTTTTCGATGTGCCAATAACTTTTTAGTAGGAATGGCAAAAATTGAATCGGCGAATACAGACCCAGTAGAAAAAATAAAAGAGCTCATTCGGTTACAAATTCAAATCGCATTGTACGATGAGAGTTCGCTGACGGTTTTTAATGATGAGTGGCGTCATCTACGCGAACCATTTCTCTCCTCTTTTCTTGAATTAAGGCGAACGTATGAAACGGCTTATCTTCGAATTATCAAGGAGGGAATCGAACAGAAAAAGCTGCTGGCGAATGATTCCTTTATTATTTATCAAACAATTCTCTCTGCTCTTCGTTGGTTACATAGACCCCATGGCAAAAAACTTCGGATGTCCGAGGATAAAATGATTGAACAAATCTCTTCCCTATTGATTAAAGGTATAATAGCATGAATGTAATAGATATAGAATCCAGATTTCAGGAAAAAATCGATACCGATGTACGCATCGAACCTCGCGATTGGATGCCTGATAATTACAGACACACATTGATTCGTCAAATCGGCCAGCACGCTCACTCAGAAATCGTGGGGATGCTACCGGAAGGCAACTGGATCACACGGGCACCATCCTTAAAGCGCAAAGTGGCCCTTATTGCTAAAGTGCAGGACGAAGCAGGACACGGACTTTATCTCTACAGCGCAGCAGAAACACTAGGAGCTGATCGCGACCAGATGTTTGAGGAATTACATTCCGGCAAAGCGAAGTACAGCAGTATTTTTAATTATCCCACACTTACCTGGGCAGACATGGGCGCCATCGGTTGGCTCGTGGATGGTGCTGCTATCCAAAATCAAATTCCTTTGTGCCGTTGTTCTTACGGACCGTATGCCCGAGCGATGGTGAGAGTCTGCAAAGAGGAAAGTTTCCATCAGCGTCAGGGGTTTGAAATCATGAATGTGCTATGTGCAGGGACACCGGCTCAAAAAGCAATGGCTCAAGATGCGCTCAATCGATTTTGGTGGCCAAGTCTAATGATGTTTGGCCCTCCGGACGCAGAATCTACGCATACGGCGCAATCCAAAAAATGGGGTATCAAGCGTTTCACCAATGATGAATTACGTCAGCGCTTTGTCGATATGATTGCTCCACAGGCAGATCACCTGGGGATTACGATTCCTGATCCGGATCTGAGGTGGAATGAAAAAACTAAACAATATGATTTCGGAGAAATCGATTGGACAGAATTCTGGCAGGTAGTCAAAGGAAATGGACCATGCAATAAAGAGCGCATCGAAGCAAGAACTAAAGCCTGGGAAGAAGGTGCCTGGGTGAGAGAAGCTGCACTCGCCTATGCAGAAAAGCAACAAAATAATTCATCCTCAAAATCTAAAGCCGTATGAAATCCTGGCCTTTATATGAAGTATTCATCAGATCCAAAGCTGGCTTGCATCACAAACATGCCGGAAGTCTCCGTGCTGCCGATGCCGAAATGGCGATTGAAAATGCAAGAGATGTGTATTGCCGTCGCAGTGAAGGGGTAAGCCTTTGGGTCGTTCTTTCTTCCGATATCACGGCGTCAAATCCGGAAAACAGTGAAGAGCTTTTCGATCCGGCAGAAGATAAAATCTACCGGCATCCAACTTTTTATCATGTGCCTGATGGCGTCAAACACCTATAAGCCCACCGAATGAGTACCAACATAACCCACACAATCCTTTTAGTTTTTTCGCTGTTTGTTTTTGGTCTTGCTTGTCAGCAGGCACAGTCAAAAGAGTCTTTACCTACTGAGGAAAATATGGCTCAAATGGATACGATCCCAGCCGTTGAGGAAGTACCTGAAGAAGTAAAAGAAGAAGAATTTGAGATCCCTCAAAATATAAGTTATATCCGTGGGCGCTTCAATCCTAAAATGCATCCGGATTTTGTAGAGATTGATTCTCTTCATGCGGATCGCAAGGATCTCTATCTGCGCAAAGACACTTATCGAGCGTTTATTAAGATGTATGAACATGCATTGGCTGATGGCATTCGATTACAAATACGTTCGGCCACAAGAAATTTCAATGCTCAAAAATCAATTTGGGAGGCGAAATGGACCGGTGAAAGAAAGATAGAGAGTGGAGAAGACCTTTCCAAAACAACACCGGATCCAAAAGAGCGCGCATTAAAAATATTGCGTTACAGTTCGATGCCCGGGACCAGTCGCCATCACTGGGGCACCGACATTGATCTCAATAGTTTTGAGAATTCATGGTTTGCCGAAGGCGAAGGCCTTGATATCTATAATTGGCTCACCGAGCATGCTGCTGATTACGGATTTTGTCAGCCTTATTCTGCCGGAAGACCATATGGTTATTTTGAAGAGCGATGGCACTGGTCTTATACACCGGTTGCTGCTCCACTCACCGCATATGCCAAAGAAAATTTAACAAACGAAATGATCGATGGCTTTCTTGGCAGTGAATCTGCTGTGATGATCGATGTTGTAAAACGTTATGTGCTTGGGATCAATGAAGATTGCAACGCAATAAGTGAAAAGTAATATTTCAGCGTGTTGAGAAGAGTTAAACAACTAGTGCCAATGGCACTAGTTGTTTAGAAAGTTTAGTATGATTTTAAATTATCAGAACTTTAAAACCTTTCACGTTTAACCGTTCACCTTTAACCCTTTTTTTATATGTCCTACGTAGAATCAAATATGTTACCTCTCGGAAGTGAAGCACCGCCTTTTGTTCTTCCGGATACGGTGTCCGGCGATACGATACGACTACAGGATATAGCCGGTGAGAAAGCAACTGTTGTGATGTTCATTTGCAATCACTGTCCGTATGTCATTCACGTCAATGAAGAAATCGTTCGTGTGGCTAATGATTATAGTAGTAAAGGTGTTTCTTTTGTGGCGATAAGTTCTAACGATGCAAAAAACTATCCTCAGGATGGTCCCGATGAAATGAAGATTCATGCGGCCAATGAAAACTATCCATTCCCTTATCTCTATGATGAAAGTCAGCATGTAGCTCGCGCTTATGATGCGGCCTGCACCCCTGACTTCTATGTTTTTGATAAAGACTTAAAGCTCACCTATCGCGGACGAATTGATGACTCCAGACCGAATAGCGGAAAGCCGCTCACCGGGAAAGATTTGCGAGAGGCGATTGATGCTATGGTTCAGGGAGAAGCCGTTTCAGAAAAGCAGTATCCGAGTGGAGGATGCAATATTAAGTGGAAGAAGTGAGAAGTGAGTGGTGTTCCGCTGTAGCGGAAGGTGAGTGGTTTATGGTTAATGGAATTTACTTTAGCAAGGTAATATGTTCACGACAACTGTAATTCCATAAAGATTAATCTTTGCGTGTTTTGCGCCTTTGCGAGACTTTTTTTATACCCTAAATAAGAAACGGCCAGATAGATAAATGCTTTTCTATTAAAAATACCTACTTGCCTGAAATGAGATTTTTTAGTGCGACCATTTCTTTGTACTTCGCCTTTGCTTCTTCTGCCGGCGAACCAAAATAAGACTTACCGCCTTCTAAATCTTTCATGACGCCGCTTTGTGCGAGGATGGTGGTGCGATCTCCTATCGTCAGGTTTTGGGTGAGGCCTGCCTGCCCATAAATGACACACCAATCGCCAACAATTGTTTTGCCGGCAATTCCTGCTTGTGCGGCAATCAAGCAATGTTTTCCAATCACTGCACCATGACCAATTACTACCTGACAATCGATCTTTGTACCTGCGCCGATGATCGTATCCCCACTGACTCCTTGCGCTATTGTCGTACCACTTCCAATCCAGACATCATCCTCAATAATGACTCGCCCACATCCCGTCCAGGCTTCATAACCTTCGGTCCATTTTTTAAAATAGAACGCCTGCGCACCAATGATCGCCCCGGAATGAATGACGACTCTATCACCGATGGTGGTATAGGGTCTTACAATGGCTCCGGATTGGATATAGGAATCTTTCCCTATCCGAACATCGGGACCGATAATAGCGCCTTCTTCAATAATCGCTGTTGGGTCAATCTCTTGTCCTTCGTGATTACCATATTTAATGGGCGTAAATGACCTGAATCGCCGAACTATATTCTCATAAGCTTTAAAAGGCGTATCCACCACCATCAAGACTTTTCCTGCCGGACATTCCATCGCAGAGGGAACAATAATAGCCGAAGCCGCAGAAGACAACGATGCCTTAAAATACTTCGGATGATCCACAAAAGTGACATCCCCTTGTCTCACTTTGTGTATTTCATTGATCCCTGTAGCCATCAAATCTTTATTGCCAATCATCTCAGCACCTATCCATTGAGCTACCTCTATTATTGAAATCGACTGATTAAAATCCATATTCTTTAAATTTAGACCTAAATTTAGGAATTGAAAAGGAGAATTAAGCATTGTCCGTTATTCTGACAACAAAGTGAAGAGACGAAAAGACCATAGACAATTGGTCATTGGATTCACAACCGAGTAAAATGATGAGAATACATTTCCTACAACATGAATCGAATTTTGAACGAATATTCGAACCTGCTAACTGCACCCATTTATTGTTCTCCAATTGCATTTGAAACACATAGGAAACGTGGAGACCACAATGACAGCTACCCCTAAGTTAAATTACACGCTATACGCATCTTTCGTTCTATTAGGAGTAGTTGCCATTGGCATCGTATATAAAATTTTACATGTTCCGATAACACATGATGAAACGGCAACAGCCATTTTTTATTCAAAATTTTCTGTTTGGGAGATCATGATGTACCCGGACAATTGGCCGAATAATCACATACTAAATACGCTTTTCGTTAAATTCTGCATTTCCATTTTTGGGGCTGAGCAATGGGCTGTGCGGTTACCAAGCTATGTCAGCTTTGGATTTTATGCATGGGCGGCCATCCGAATATCTTCCTTGGTTTTTGGCAGGAACAATCTTATGATACTAGGGAGTGTGGCTTTATTTATCGCTAACCCATATTTACTTGATTTTTTTGGACTAAGCCGAGGTTATGGCATGGCTACAGCTATGACTCTTCTGTCCTTAAGTTTTATGTTAGAGGGATATATGAAGGGGAAGACCAATAAAGTCTGGACCGCAATAATTTTAGGTATTCTGGCTTCTTATGCCAATTTTAGTTTGCTGCTATTTCTTTCAGCGACTATTCTTTTCGCAATACTTTTTTTCTGTACAAAGTTTTTCAACAAATCCAATCTCAAAAATTGGGCGGCACACATTGGGTCTTTGTTTGCTTTAGTGATTGTATACGGAGCATTAATAACAGTCCCAATTCTCAAAATGCAAACCACCAACCAATTTCAATACTGGACGTCTAATGGGTTTTTCAATGACACTATATTTACGTCTACAGAATCGTGGCGGTATGGTGCTAAGCTGTTTTTTGAATTCGATCGAATCGTCATACCTTACTTAGTTGTGGCCATCGTGCTTATCGCACTGGTCAGATTAATCTGGAATTTCCGTACCTCCATTTCTAAAAAGGATATTTTTAACTCCCCGTTGTTTGTATGCACACTACTATTGATTTTCACTGGGTTGATCAACTTAGGTCAACACATATTTCTTGGGACGCCTAATTTAATGGGCAGAACAGCCCTGTTTTTTTATCCATTATTCATTGCTGTACTTTTAACCCTTCTCGCCGATTTTCTTAACCACACCAATAATCAAAAAGTGCTGGCGACTATTTTAAGCTTAGGCTTATTGACCTTCAGTTTGATCCATTTAGTCGACCGCTATAATCCCAAATCGGTACGTGATTGGACTTTTAATGCTTACACAAATGATGTGCTTGACTATCTGTCGCATTCAAGGGCGATGGATTCAGAAATAATAAAGTTAAAAACGCACTGGATGTATCATCCGTCATTCAATTTTTATGCTTCTACGGGTCAAACAGATTGGCTCGAATTATATGATTATGACAAAAACATAGATACCTTAACGGATGCGCAATATTATTACATATTCAATACAGATTTTGAAATGCTTAAGGACAAATATGAAATCGTTGATGAATTTGGTGGCTATGAAATGCTGGTAAAAAGAAAAAGTGAATAAATATATTGCCACACATGTGTATATTAATGTTTTAAAACAGGTCGTTTCGGATTTCTTTACGTATAGATAAATGTGGACTTCAAGACCTTGAAAGCAAAAGACATAGGGCAATGATCCTGACAAATAAAATAAATGATTAATTTAATCGAGTATTAAAACTAAAATTCAGGTTATTAATGACAAAATCACTATCCAGACGAGCATGGCTCCATCGAAGTGCCTTAGCCGCAGCAGCATTACCGATCAGCAGATGGTATCAACCGGGGCAAGCACCTTCGCGGTCTGTTCTTGAAGATTCATCCGACTATATACATCTCAATTCCAATGAAAATGCCTATGGGCCGAGTGATGCCGCACGACGTGCTATTCTTGATAGCCTGGCTGATGCCAATCGGTATCCGAGACATTATTATAGTAAACTCATCGATCTAATAGCTGAGCGAGAGAATGTGACGCCGGATCATGTAATGATCACTGCCGGCTCTTCGGAGATTCTTGGGTTGGTTGGGTTGGCTTATGGTATTGAAGGTGGTGATGTGCTTGGTTGTACGCCGACTTTTGATTTTGCGATGCGATATGCAGAACGTCTGGGTTGTATCTGGTCGCGCACGCCCCTGGATGAATCGTATCGGACCAACCTGCATGGGTTAGCTGAGGCGACCGGAGATAATACACGTCTGATTTTTTTGTGTAATCCAAACAATCCTACCGGCCTTGCCATTCCTCATGAAACGTTACGCGCCTTCTGTCTGGACCAATCCAGAAGACATCCGGTTTTTGTTGACGAAGCATATATTGAATTTAGTGCTAGAGGAAGATTAAATAGTTTGGTGGATATTGCAGTGGATAATCCGAATCTAATCATCGCGCGCACGTTTTCCAAAATACATGGTCTTGCCGGATTAAGAGTAGGATATGCACTCGCGCATCCAGATACCATAAACCTGCTTAAAAACTATCATACTGGTAGAGCAGTGACAGTTTCTAATGCAGGAGCAGCTGCGGCATCTGCTTGTTTAGAGGATCCCGAGTTTGAAAACTTCTGCAGAAAAAAAATCATTCACAGTCGCGAAAACGTTTGTTTGGCTTTCGATGGTTGGGGCATTGATTATTTAGAATCTAGTGCCAGTTTTATTTGTTTTAAAAATGACAAATTTAAAATGCTCCCAAGAGACGCTATGGAAAATGAGAAAATTCTTATTCGCGATTATGAATATTTCCCAGGATGGTCCAGAGTGAGTATAGGTACATCCGATGAAATGAATTCGTTTATAGCCGCAGTAGGGAAATATGTTGAACGGTGAGGAGAATTACAAAAAAAAACTAAGGGCCGTATGAGCGCTTGCGCCTCCTGCGAATAATGTACTTCCTAACTCAAAGAAGGATTATTTGATTTTCACCACACTCACTTTGTCAACAAATATTTTCCCTTCCATTTCTGTCTTTACGATGTAAAGGCCTGATGGTATATTCGACAAGTTTATTTTCCCTGCATAAACAGCAGGACTATAGACCTGTCCATGCGTTGAGATAAGCGTTACCACAGTCGGAATAATGCTTTCAGCAAAATAAATTTCATTCGTCGCAGGATTCGGCCAATAACCAAAAGATGTTGCCTGGATTTCCTGTGATGATGAGAGAATATCATTTCGAGCCACCAGCACTTTGTTTCTAGAAACAGGCAGGCTGGCAATATCATCAATGCCATCCCCATCAAAATCAGTCAGCACAAAATCCTTGATCGGTTCGTCGTAGGTAACGATCAATTCAGCCTGAACACCACTTCTCGAAGGTGCATTCGATAGCATCCATAAGGAGTGGCCATCCGCTACAACCAAATCAGGATGTGTATCTCCATCTATAAAACCAAATGCCATCTTTGTGGGGTTGTCAAATGAAGCATCGAGCGTTGTTTTAGTATATGAATCATCCGTTATGACATACTTATAGATCTCATGAGAGCCTGTATCCAAAACAAACATCATACGATTGCCCATTGTATCTGTGTAAGTCATAGTAGATAAAGGATTTTGTAATCCATCGTCAAATACTTCCAAGGCATCTTCATAAATCGCTTCACCATTCATGCGATTGAAACTCACTAACCCGGTCATCAACTCACCGGTATTGACACTTGGCACATAGAAAACGACTGTATCACCATACCAAAAAGAACTAATCTCCCCAGGATCACCAGCCATCGGCAGCGAACTACTCGTCTGTGGGAAGATATAATTAAAAGAACCAAAAATAATTTGCAGAAACTGGAGGTTTCCTGCCGTATCCGAAGACATCAACATCTGAGAGGTAGGACCAAAAGGTTTAAGATCTGCTTGTGTCAATCCACCTACGGTATCCAACAATCGAGCACCCACTTTTTTCTCATCGATTAATGGATCCATACCATATAAGGTGTAATATCCACCATCACCTTCTAATGCATAGTACATATCATCACCCCCATTCAAAGAAAGTGTCCCCATGGATGTTGGCTGCTTGTCCAGATCATAGTAGGTCGTGCTTATAAAATTAGTGCCATTCCCCATGTTTGTCAGACGAATTATTTCATGCAAACCTTCTCCGATCACATAGATATCTGTTTTGTCGTTTGCATCCAAATCCCCTACTGCAATATTAATCAGCGGTGTTTCTTCAAAATCAAACTCGGTAATGGTTAATGGAATCTGAGCACATACATTAAAGCTTAATAAAACGGCAACAAATAGTAATAATCTGATCATGTTTAGAAATTTAGAGAGGCGAAGATATGAAAAAGGCATTGGGCGAAGAGCAAATCGGAGTGCAGCGCTTGCCCTGAACTCCGACGAAGGAGGGAGTGCATGGGCTGATCACGTCCGCTAGGCGTGAGCGTACAATTGGTAATTACGGATTATATTGTGTTTAGCCCTTCCAATTTATAATTTAATCACCTATCATCGTATCACTCATAACCAAATCACACAATCACACCTCTCGCGTCTCGTAATTCGTAATTCGTAATTCGTAATTCACCCATTTATAATTGATTAATGCGCTTCCAGCCAATTCTCTCCTACACCCATACCCACTTCAATAGGCACCGGTAGATCAGGTAAAGCGTTTTTCATTTTGTCATCCACTAATGCACGCAATTCTTCTTCTTCTGACTTGAGTACATCAAACACCAATTCATCATGCACCTGAAGGAGCATTTTTGATTTGAGTTTGCGCTTGAGCATCTCATCATAAATATGGATCATGGCAAGTTTGATCATATCTGCAGCTGAACCTTGAATAGGTGAGTTGATAGCATTTCGCTCTGCAGCTGCACGAACGGTGTGATTTTTAGAATTAACATCTCTCAAGTATCTGCGTCGCTTAAGGATGGTTTCGATATATCCATGCTTCTGTGCGAACGCCACGGTATCAGACATATAATTTTTGATGCCAGGGAATTTTTCAAAATAGTTGTCGATGATTTCTTTCGACTCAGATCTGGATATACCGAGTGTTTGCGAAAGACCAAAAGCAGATTGACCATATGCCAAGCCAAAGTTTACGGCTTTTGCACGACGACGCATTTCAGAGGTGACATCGGCAAGCGGCACACCAAATACTTTAGAAGCTGTTGTGGAATGTATATCCTCGCCATTTTTGAATGCTTCCAACATTCCTTCATCAAGTGTTATCGCTGCAATAATCCTCAATTCAATTTGAGAATAGTCTGCAGAAAGCATCAAATAATTATCATCGCGCGGAATAAACGCTTTTCGGATTTCTCTTCCGCGTGCTGTGCGAATTGGAATATTCTGGAGATTAGGATTATTGGAGGCTAGGCGTCCGGTCGCGGCAATCGTTTGACCAAACGTTGTATGTATCCTTCCTGTCCGTGGATTGATCAACTCCGGCAATGCATCAATATAGGTTGACTTGAGTTTTGTTAATTCACGGTAATTTAAAATATGATCAATGATTTCATTATCCTCTTTCAAAAGTGAAAGTACATCTTCACTTGTTTTATACTGACCCGTTTTCGTCTTGGCACCTTTGTATGGAATTTTTAAATGTTCGAATAAAATATCGCCCATTTGTTTTGGTGAATCCAAATTGAATTCAACACCACTGATTTGATAAATCTTATCACGCATATCATAGAGCTCGGTGCCTAATTCCTTAGAATACTCATTTAAGAAAGGCACATCAAGCCCTATACCTTCAAACTCCATTGCCGTCAGCACATGAATCAGTGGAAACTCAATATCTTTCAGAAGTGACTCACCTTTAACTTCTTTGACAAACTTGTCAGTAATGGGCATCAATTGCAAGGTGATGTCTGCATCTTCGGCAGCATACTCGGTGATTTCATCTACGCCAACATCCTGCATAGACAGTTGGTTCTTACCCTTTTTTCCAATCAGCTCTTCAATAGAAACGGGAGAGTACCCGAGATATGTTTCTGCCATCACATCCATCTTATGCCTTATGTGCGTGTCCGCGATAAAATGGGCCACCATGGTATCATAAATCGGGTCGGCAACAATGACGTCATACAGTCTTAAAAGTTTTATATCAAACTTTATGTTATGCCCGATCTTCAATGCTTTAGTATTTGTAAAAACCTTTTCAAACGACTTCACCAGTTCTTTCGCCTGATCAAATTCTTTCGGACAGGGTACATAATAGGCTTCTCCCGGTGTGATAGAAAATGAAAGTCCTACAATTTCCATATCCACTTCAAGGCCTGTAGTCTCCGTATCAAAAGCAAACTCTTTTGCGGCCAATAATTTTTCTATCAAATCATCTCGCTCCTGTTTTGTCGCCACCGAGTGATAGGTATGCGGTGTATTGTGAATATTTTTACCACTTGGCCCAGCAGGTGTATCCTCAACTACTGCACTAGCCTGCGAAAACAAATCTCCTTGCACAGAACCAATCCTAGGTTTGGCAGGTGCGGGAGCGCCCGGAGAATTAATATCAAAATCATCACCGATGATCCGCTTTCCTAAAGCACGGAATTCCAGTTCTGAAAAAATAGCGGTTAGCTTTTCTACATCAATTGGATCAAGAATCAATTTATCCGGATCAAAAGGAACCGGCACATCCAGGATGATAGTTGCCAGCTTTTTTGAATCGAAAGCATTCTGTTTGCTTGCTTCTAATTTGGTTAATGTAGCGCCCTTAATCTTATCCAGATTCTCATACACATTTTCAATGCTATCAAACTCATGAATAAGCTTTGAAGCACCTTTCTCTCCTATTCCTCGCACGCCGGGAATATTATCTGCGGTATCACCCATCAACCCGAGTATATCAATGACTTGCTCCGGACGGTGGATATTATACAGCTCACATATATCTTTTGGGCCTAAAATCTCTGGGCCATTGCCTTGTTTGCCAGGCTTGTACATAAAAATGTGATCGGACACTAACTGCCCAAAATCCTTATCGGGTGTCACCATATATACATCATATCCTTCCTTCTCGGCGCGTTTGGCCAATGTGCCTATGACATCATCTGCTTCATATCCCGGAGCTTCGAGGATTGGAATGCCGTAAGCTTCAATGATTTCACGGATATAGGGTTCGGATAGTTTAATGTCCTCCGGCGTCTCTTGTCGATTGGCTTTGTAATAAGGAAACTCCTGCACACGAACATTCGGGGATTTATGGTCAAAGCAAACGGCTATATGTGAAGGCTTGCGATTGTTGAGCACCTCTTCGAGAGCGGTCACAAAACCAAACATGGCATTGGTATTAAGGCCTTTGCTATTGATTCTTGGATTGCG
>JBBKXT010000065.1:0-5880 GCA_037969625.1 Saprospiraceae bacterium | reverse complement strand
GGAGCAAAATAAAGTTTTCGATTCCCTAAGTTCAGTGCTACCTGAAAAGAACCGGTTGGCTCATGATAGTGGGAACCGATATCACCAAAGTTGGTTGTATATGAATTCCGCGGATACACAAAAAACTTATTCTGCTGAACCATGTAATGATAAAACAATTTCTTCCAGGAGGATTCCGGCCATTGATGGATAATCGTATTGCTGAGCTTTGCTGTGGTCTTCAATGGACCAGGATTAGTCACAAGATATTGCTTGAATGCACCCCATTGTTTCTGTGTCCAAACTTGTCCCAGCGAACAAGGAATCTGCATAAAGTAGGTGTCAAAACCATCATCCAGCGGTCTGAATGGCTGTCGGGCTAACTCATTAAAATCATAGGAGTAAAGTCCGATACCGGCAATATTGTCCTCTGTGTTGTATTTGTCTGATGCCTTCAAGGTGTAAGCATAAAAGAATGGGGACACGTATAAATCATCTTCCAGAATAAGCACCTGACCATACTTTTCTGTCAGATCACCACAGGAAATGACGTGCTTCTTTAATCCAAGTCGTTCTGGTTGAGCTATTACTTCTTTGTGGCCAAAGGCCCATTCAAACTCCTCCGCCACTTGTACTACCGTATTATTATCACTTTTGTCAATGCTGATGACCAGAGGTATGTCCTGACGATCACCATACACGGCCTTAGCAAGAGAACCAAGAATTCTCTTTAAGGCATTTGGCCTGTTGTACGCAATGACGACGATGGCTATACTTCGTTTCTGTTCCACTTGATCCTATTAAATTAAGGAACCCCGCATTTTTAGCTTTTCTGCTTCAAGTGCTAAGCATTCAATTCTAAAACTTTCTGTAATGTACTAATATGATTTTCGATTGTAAAATGACTTTTGATACGTTTCCGGGCTTCAGCACCCATTTGTATACACTGATCCTTATTGCCAAACAATTTAAGCATAGCCTGAATCATACCTTCGACATCAAGCTCTTCAACTAAATACCCGGTGACATTCTCAATCACCACATCTGGAATTCCAGCATGCCGAGTGGAAACTACGGGCAATCCCGCTGCCTGAGCTTCAAGAATAGCGACAGGAGTGCCTTCCATATCTCCATCGCTTGATCTAACAGAATGTTGCACAAAGAAAAGTGCAGATTGCATTTTCATTTTTACACTAGCAGCGTCTACACTTCCATTAAAGGTCACAGCATGATCAATATTCAATTCAACTGCAAGTCTTTTGCTCTTATCGAGTAAATCACCATCTCCAACAAACTCAAGTTTAGCATCAGGATGTACTTTAATCACCTTGGCAAACGCCTTCAAAGTCAATAATGGGCTTTTCTTTTCAACAAACCTGCCTACTGCTAATGCATACCCCCCTGAATAATCAGGGACCAAATTCAGAAAATCTGCATTTGGTCCATAGCAGGTGTAAACAATCTTTTCTTTCGGACATCCAAGCTCTTCAAGCATCTGACACATCTTCGACGAAACACCAATAACGGAGGAAGCATATTCAAATGCTTCGATATACCTGTCCTTATACTTCTCTACTATTTTATATCGGGAAACATCAAATCCATGGCAATGAATCACGAGAGGTATCTGAAGTGCTCTGACTACTTCTAAAATTTCAGCACCGCACACGGCGTATTCTGCTAAAACAACATCCGGTTCTTTCTTTTTGAGGGATCTGAAAAAGCCGATTTCAGCACTAGAGAATTTTGAAAGTCCTATGTATTTCAATCCATCAATGAGATGCCTAAAAAACCAGTATTTATGTGGGAATAATGATTTAGTCTCCAGGCGAGTGGGCACCCATTCGCTATTATAAAATAATATTTCACCTTTAAGTAATTGCTTATGCGCCTGAATGAAAGTCTCAGAATAGGCATCATACATAACTGAACATATTGCTATTTTCATTTTCTACAAATTCCATACATTCCAGGAAACATATCCCCTTCCAAAAAATTTGAATGCCCAAAATCCTTTTCACCAATTCGCAGTAGCAGACATATAATTGGCATCAAAAACAAAGTCAGAGGCAGCCGAATATATTTATGAATAGGCGATCTTTTAACCCATAAGGCCAACATCTGTCCAAGGGAACTGTGCCATCCTCCATATGCATGAATTTCAACATTACGAAAACCACTGGATTCAAGTATTCTTTTTATGGCAAACGGGGTATATCGGTATGCATCAAATGGTACTTCGTGAAGGTTCCAAATAAAGGGAACAGTGAAAAAAAACATACCCTCTGGTTTCAAAACCCTATACACTTCATTCAAAATAATTTCCGGATCAAAACAATGCTCTAATACTTCAGTTCCCAGTGCACAATCAAATGATTCCGAATCAAAAGGCATGGTTATGCCGTTCCAAACATAATCTGGCCTAACTGCTTTATCGTATTCAAGGGCTGACTCGATATCGAGTCCAGTATATTTAGCAACATTGGAGTTGTTAAGTATATAGTTCTTATATGGCATTTTTCCACACCCAATATCAAGTAACTGGCCCTTAAATAGTGGAAGAACAGATTGAATCGATCGAAATATTGATCTCCTGATAAGATAAATATCCATCGTCTTATACCCATATTTAATATCTATAAATCGATCATCCATGAGAAGGAAATATGTTATTCCGAAAATAAACAATCCACTCCTTAAGTCTTTGAATCAAACTTTTTTGTACAATATACTCCAATAGTAATGGATGAGGGTTGGGAAGTATAATGCTCCTAGGGGTCTCAAATTTCTCCTTTTTTTTCACTTGCAGTCTGACTGTTGCAAAGAATTCTGCCCACTTTTTTGTGGTATGATTTATGGAAAACTCTTCTTCTATTGTTCTTCTTGCATTGGCAGAATATTGTTCTCTTTTATCAGGGTTGTGGAGCAAATAATTTATTGCTTCATAAAATGAGTCTTGCCTATCCGATACTATAAGCCCATTATACTCATTCCGGACTAACTCCTCAATGCCATTATACTTTAAACAAACAGGCACCAGTCCACAAGACATGCCATCCATAACAGACCCCGGAGTCCCTTCATAATCCGACAAGAGAACTACAACCTCATGTTTCGCGAGTTCTGACTTATAGGCTGACCCCAACAACTGACCTTTAAAGTCAAACTGAGATTCCAAATTGGCATGAGCAACAATTTCAGTACATGCATTCCTCTCAGGTCCATCGCCTATGATCGTAAATGAAATATCTGCATACCTCCCGGCGAGTATCACAAATACTTCGAACATCTCTTTGACTCTCTTTTGCTTTTGGATTAGCCGACCTGCATAAACAATCTTTAAGCCCTTCTGCCCTTGCCTTGCAACTTCATCTCCGATCGGCACACCAGAAGGAATCACCGTTGACCGTATTGGGCTCTGGCCTATCCTGCTTCTCAAAGTAGTTTCGAGGCCTCTGTTAACGCAAACAATGCCGGTTAAAACATTATTATAGGTTAATGAAGAAAAGTAAATCGCTTTACCCCAATTCAAGTCATCATTACTTCGATGCGTGTTAATAACAGGAATCCCAGATTCAATCAACCATTTACCTGCAAAACACGCGGGAGTAGATACATCAGCAATAAAAACATCAGGCTGAATCTCTTCAACTCTTTCAAGTATCCATTTAACAAGTTTTTCAGTATACGTATATGGATGCTTATAAGTCACGACTCCTTCCGCTTCTAAAATTCGAGTATTGGGCCAGTCATGGTGATAAATACTCAGAAGATGGACCGAGTATCCTTGTTTAACGAACTCAGGTAATAGCCTCAAATAATTTACGACCGGGCCACTCGGGTAGTTGGACCGATCATACATAACAAACAGCAATTTCCTTTTAGCAAGCTTCATTTACCTTGAACTAATTTCTCAGAATCTTTTTAAAATTTGTAAAAATAAATGACGAATTCTTAAAAAAATACTTGGCGGTGTCGGCGTGGTAAAAGCTTCCTTGTCAATCACCCTAGCCCACCGGCTTCCGGGAAATACTCTTTCCTGCAACACCCTATTTTCCTCATTCGTGTATTTTTCTAATATCTGATGAACTTGCGATTCAGCAAAACTACCTTCATATAAATCATTCTTTTCTTCAATATTATTAGTCTCCAATACACGGGTCACTTCTTCCTCAAGAAATCCTTTATCAACAAATACAGTCTCTTTATATTCAGTACCCAAACTCAAGCCCAATAAAGCCACTTCAAAATCAACATCATGCTTAGCTTCCTCAGCCCAAAAGACTTCCAGATCTTTTTTTAGCCATCTATGTTTATGGGCTTGCAGAAAACACTTTCTGACGATATCGGCATTATACTGCTCAAAGTCATGAATGCCGACTATCGCATCACACTGGACCCATGGGAATTCTTGCATTGCCATGCCATTCAACATATCAGATTCAGGGCGTAATGATGTCCCTTCTTCAGGTATTAGGGATATAGCCCTGCTAACATATTTTGTTCGATACAAATGATTGCCGGCAGGTCGATACACCGAAAAGAATTTATCTAAAACTAAACCCTGAATTTGAAACACCTCTTCCTTTGCTTCTTTTGATTGGAGCAGCAACTCATTTATTCCATCTGTAGAAACCAAAACATCCGCATCAATTGCAAGTAACCATTCTTTATTGTGATGCATGGCCAGATTAAACATTTCTCGAATGGCCTCGCTAAAGGGAGTGATATTTAAAATGTGCACATTCTCCTCAAAAAATATACTCTTTAGGATGGCAGCCGAAGCCGAAGTAGTCCTTTCATCAACACTACGGATAACAACTAAGACTGAATATTCATCCTTCATAAAACTGACTTATAAGCTAAATAGATCATAAGGCAGAATATTCTCATCATTTTTATACAACGTCACCATTTCTCGAATCTCATCACATTTGCCAAAATACAAATTTGAACCAACCTGTCTAGCCAACCACAAAGAAGAGAGATATTTTTTTTCTTTTTCCAACCGCGATTCATCAAACCCTTCTCTGGCTAAATAACGCTTTGCAATTTCGTTCCTTGCAAATTCTGGCAAATTATGAAGCATATTTAGTATATCTATCCGATAATGAACAGTATTACAAAGCAATTCATTATCTATTACAGCAAGCTTACCGTTTTCTGAAACGACATTACCGGGAATCAAATCAGGGTGAGAGACTTTTTTACGATAATAATTACCTCCTTGATCTATACTTTCAATGACATTCGAACAAAATTCAGCGCCAACAATTGGAATTGACTTCCTAAATCTTGGCAATATCATATCTTCAACATAATCGAAGGAAGAGTCTTTACTTGCCTCAAGCCCGCGAATCTTAAAAAGCAAATCGAGAACATCGCTCCAACTCTTTGCTGATGTCAAATCTCCTTGCACCCATTCAGCATCAATACTATTTCTTTCAATTTTATTAATTTTTGGAAAATAATCTTTGATAGTTAAATCAGTTATAACTGCTTCAATAAAATTTGCGTGTTCATGATTCTCTACTTCATAAATCTTCCCTTTAGGATGCTCACTACCATATGTAAAGACATAACGACCACTTTTACTAAAACGACTAGTTAAAACGCGGTCGGTTCGTTCACAGAATAATATCCTATAATCACCCTCTCTTTCGTCCTTATAAATATGCTCCTTAGAAATTACAAATCCTCCTTCCTCAATCACCTTTTGGATTTCAGAATCCTCGTGTAGATAAATTTTATCCTCAATCAAACTTGGTCCTTCATACCCTTCTTTCGTAGTTCTTATAGAGAACAAAATATACTTGTTTGAATAAGACAGTAAATTTACAAGCGCCTCCCTTGCCAATTCCCATTCAAACAAATTTAAAAATCGATAACACAGGACTAGGT
>JBBKXT010000064.1:0-8870 GCA_037969625.1 Saprospiraceae bacterium | reverse complement strand
ATGAGCATCAATCCACACACCTATGACAACATATTAGGAGAGTCTGTTCCTCATGGTGTTGGTTCTGTATGGTGTGCAATGTTATGGGATTTATATTGGGCTTTTAGTGATACCTATGGCTGGGATCCTGATTTGTATAACGGAACCGGCGGGAATAATATGGCGATTCAATTGGTCATAGATGGATTGAAACTACAGCCTTGCCGACCAGGATTTATTGAAGGGCGTGATGCGATCCTGCAAGCCGATATGATCAACCATGGTGGTGCCAATCAGTGTTTGATATGGAATGTATTTGCACGCAGAGGTCTTGGTATCAATGCGGATGGTGGAAGTTCAACGTCACGTGCTGACGGTAAGGAGGGTTTTGATCGTCCAATTGCTTGTTTGGATGAATTAAGATTTTCAAAAACGATGACTCCGGAAATTATCGCAGGTGACAATATTCAGGTGACCATTGATGTCAAAAACTATAAAGACTTTGAACTAACCAATGTGTTTGTTGAAGATATAATCCCTAATGGATGTTCTTACATACCTGGCTCTGCAAATATTCCGCCTGTCGTTGGAAGTACATTGGTCTGGTCATTCAATACCTTGGAATTGGATGAAGAAGTGACGATTACTTATTTGTTAGCCACCGATCAGGCCAACAATTCCATCCGAATGTATTATGACGACATGGAAGGATTTGCAGATGAACGATGGGACATCACATTTGATCCGAGTGGTGAGATAAATAATTTCTGGACACAACAAGACACCATTTCCAATAGTGGGATTTCGGCTTATCGTGTAGGTAATCCACCTGTGGAATCAGAGCATTTTCTTCAAAACCTGGATGCCTATTCTATTTCAGGAGCGAATCCTGTCTACCGATTCTACAACTATTACAATACAGAAACTGGTGTAGATGGAGGTTTTCTTGAAATTTCCACTGAGTCAAATCCTGCGTGGATTTCACTTGCTGATCATATCTTTAGAAATAAATATCCAAGAAAACTTCAGTACAGCACTTTTGCAATTCCAAATCTTGAAGCTTATTCCGGTCGTAATACTTTAGACAATACTTTTGAACCGGTTTACATTGACTTGACTGACTTCATCGGCGAAGAGGCTAAAATCAGATTCCGATTTGGTTCAGATGAAAATACCGGAGGCGATGGATGGTATATTGATGATGTAGAGGTAATGGATGCGATCCTGTACAATTCAGAGGCATGCCTATCAAGTGATCAGACACCAATGACTTGTGCTGAAGCTCCGGAACGAGGTACGATCGTCGACTCACAGGTCACAACAAGTATTGCAGATGCACAATCCGGGAGTGCTTTTATCCTAAGTCCAAACCCTGCAGGTAATCTGATTCAAATAGCGATGACCTCTGCTGTCAATGAAACGGCTGAAGTCCGCATCTATAACCTGACCGGGCATTTGCTTTCAGCTGATTCATGGGGAATCACTTCAGGCAAAAATCAGAAGACTTTAGATCTATCTAAACTGGCTACAGGCATGTATGTTGTGCAGATACAAACCAGCGCTGGTCTTCGTGCTGAGAAATTTGTCAAAGAATAATTATAACGCAGCTATATTAAAATAAAAAAGGGGTCTGTACAGACCCCTTTTTTATTTCATACCCTTGCGAATCAAGGGCATTTATCAACTCGCCTTATCACCACTTTCATCTGAATCACTATCTGCCATATCAGATTTCATTTCCTCTAACTTCTCTTTCAATTCATCTGCCAAATGTTTAGCACCTTTCTTGAATGCTTCAAATTGTTCTCTGGCATCTTCTTTCAATTCATCTACAGTCACACTTAGTTCATCTATCTTCAGTTTGGTTTTTTCACTCAAGCCAAGAGATGCATCGATCTCTGCAGCCTTTCCTTTTACATCATCCAATAAGTGACTAGCTTTTGCTTTCAAGTCTTCGGTCATATGTTGAGCATCTTCCTTGAGATCATGCGCTTTTGCTTTAGCATCTTCCTTCGCTTCCTTCAAGGATTCTTCAATCTTATCTCCGACCACAGAGGCGACTGCGCCTATACTATCGCCCAGATCCGTGAGTGATTCACCAACTGTTTCTCCAATGGCGTCCATTAAAGACTCTTTTGGTTTCTTTTTTTGACTCTTTGCTTTTTGTTCGGCAATGGCTTGAGCTGCTTTCTCCAGCGATTCAGCATCTAACTGATCCGCTTGTTCGTGAATAGTGTCAGCAATCTTCTGCTTCACCGTTTCCTTCGCATCTTTTATTTCTTCTTTGCGTTGCTTTTCTTTCTGCTGTTCTTCCTGGAATTTCTTTTCGCGTTCTATGCGACTTTCCAACTCTTCTTTTGTCTTGAGCATTTCTGCTAATTTCTCATTTTTGGAGTTGACGCGTTCATCGATCATTTTAATCTTGGCCATTCGGATTTGAGCTTCGAGTTGCCCTTCTGTATTGGCGATACGATTATCCTGAAAAGTTTTATCCTTAGAATCTCGATTGATGGATTTCTCCATTTTGTCAATGGCAGAAAGCAATCCACTCATTCGTCGGTTCAAGCGATCGTGTGTAGAAGAATCTCTAGCGCTCTTCTCACCGAAGCGTTTTTCTTTCACTGCTTTAAAGGCATTGTCAATTCGCTTCCAAATTTTAGATCGATCACTTCTTGATAAATGAGCTTCCTTAAACTCAGCTTGCAGGCGCTTGAGATCATTAAACAAAGGTTGCAAACCCAGACCTCCCTTTATTTTCTCTTCTACGCCATCCAGTTTATTATTAAACACGGATGCAAACTCAGAAGACACTTTGTCATTTGCTGAGTCTGCGCTCTTTCGCATATTCTTCAGCTGGGTAAAAATATCATTGGTCATTTCTCTGAGTTCCTGCCCATGATCTCGTAGAAGCGTTTTATCGAAAATATTCTTTTGAACGCGCTCCCAGATAACTTTCATTTCCTCCCATGCCTGATTGCTGTAATTGTCTGTCGTTTTAAGTTTTTCACCGATTTCCTTCAGCTCATTACGAAAGGACTGATACAATCGATTGGACAAAACAACAAAATGCCATTCTGTTTGTGCCCGCTGAATGATGTCCTGACGATCGACTTTCAGGTGCTCCGGCAGTAATGTTCCTGCCGCGGAAAGTGGACTGGTCAGCAGTGTATACCCTTCCGGAAAGTTGACTTCATGTTCCTCACGCCATTCATTGAGCATAAGGTTATAAAATTCTTCGGTAGTAGATTCAAAAGGAAAGGTAATTACATCTACTTCGTTGTCATCAGCCCTTAGGGCAATGGCGATAAGTACTTTCTTGTTCTCATGGGCTGTCCCCCACATTACAATTCTCGTCTTCATTACGTTCGTTTTTAATAGTACAATAGTATCGTTTAATCATTTGGACCTGTGACTTTCACGGCCCATTACAAATTTGGTATTCAGGGTTTGCTATACTTTGAATGCTACAAAGTTCTTGTTTATTGTCCTGATCAGGCCAGATAGCCTTCTTTTTCTGCCTTTAAGATACCTTTCTCTACCAGAACTTCTGCAATTTGGACGGCATTTGTAGCCGCGCCTTTTCTCAGATTATCCGCTACCACGAAGAGATTCCAGCATCGCTCTCTAGATTCATCTTTTCGAATCCTGCCCACCCAAACGGAATCGCGACCGTCAGCGAGCAAAGGCATTGGGTATTTGTTTGCGGCCGGATCATCATAAACCTTGATACCGGGGGCTTCTTCTAGCAACTTTCTGATCTCATTCGCATCCGTATCCTTTTCAAGCTCAATATTGATGGCCTCACTATGGCCGGCAATCACCGGAACGCGCACAGCCGTAGCGGTAACCGGCATTTGTGGCACGTTCATAATTTTTCGTGTCTCGTGTACCAGTTTCATCTCTTCTCGTGTATAATCATTGTCCATAAAAACATCACAATGTGGTATACAGTTGGCATAAATCTGATGCGGATAAACTTTATTTACTTCAGCACTACCTTTTGCTTCCTCGTTGTATTGTTGCACGGCTTTCATACCGGTACCGGAAACGGCCTGATAAGTAGAAACAATAATGCGTTTTATGCCCCATTTCCGATGGATGGGATTCAAAGCAACTACAAGTTGAATTGTACTGCAATTAGGATTTGCGATAATCATGTCTTTTGATGTCAACACATCTCCATTTACTTCCGGAACCACCAGTGGAATATTTTCATCCATTCGCCAGGCGGAAGAATTATCAACAACGATACAACCCACTTTTGCAAATTCAGGGGCCCATTCCATGGACACACTTCCTCCTGCAGAAAACAAGGCCAGATCGGGATGGGCTTTAATACCTTCCTCCATGGAAACGATGGGGTATTCAATACCGCGAAATTTAACTTTCTTTCCTAAGGAATGGCTTGAAGCCACAGGAATCAGCTCCGCCACAGGAAATGCTCTCTCTTCCAGTACACGAAGCATCATTTGGCCTACGACACCGGTAGCACCGACAACCGCTACTTTCATATTATCAAGTGTATATTTACAAGGTAAAGGTAGTGAGTCTATTCAATACAATAATTAACAAAATCTACTCGCTAAGGTTAAATAATAAAAGTAATTTATCAAAACTCAACACGTGCCTTCTAATTTGGACTACTTTCGAAACATGAAATTTCGTTTATTTTCTATTTTCGCTATTGGCTTGATTTCATTGCCGCTATCCAGTCAATTCTCGACAGATTTCTCTGAAGGTAATCTTGATGCATGGCAAGGCGATAAAACGAATTTTATCATCAATACAAGCGAGCAATTGCAATTAAATGCTCCGGAAGGCTCTTCTGCTTCCTGGCTGTATACGCCTGTTACCTATGCGGATAGTATGGTTTGGGAATTTTACCTCAAATTGGCTTTTGCCCCTTCCACCAGTAATCAGCTCAAAATATTCTTAGCTCTGGATGATTCAGATTTGGCCACCGCCTCCGGTTATTATCTCGAAATAGGTGCTAGTGGCGATCAGGATCCGCTGGAACTCAAATATCTTAATAACGGATTTGGTGAACTACTTGCTTCCTCTGAACCGGGATTAGTGGGCATGGATCCGGTTGAATTATCGATACGGGTTATTAAAAAAGAAAATGGGGAATGGCAGGTGTTTCGAATCGAAGATATCAGTCCTGAATTATTGCTGACAACAACACATAATGTATCGCCGATCAGTGCATTATCGTTTTTTGGAATTGATTGCAAATATACGAGTACGCGTAGAGACAAATTTTTCTTTGATGATATCTTCATTGTGCCGTTGACCGCAGATACTACCTCCCCAACATGTCTCTCATTGACAGTTTTAAATTCAAATTCTGTTGAGCTCGCATTTGATGAATTGCTCGATGAAGATGCTGCACTAGTTGCGAGTAACTATAATTTATCACCTGGAAATGTACAACCGGATAATATAATCATCAATCAACCGAATCTCATTCTTTCCTGGAATGATGATTTTATCAGTCAGCAGACATATACACTATCGATACAAGCCCTGATGGATCAGGCGGGAAATACAATTGTTCCTGTTGAAAAAACTTTTAGTTATATCGCTATTGCTCAGGCGCAATCCAACGAACTCCTCATAACAGAAATTATGGCGGATCCAAGTCCTGCGATTGGGCTTCCTGAAGAAGAATATATCGAACTCTACAATGCCAGTGAAAGTGTGTTCAGGCTTTCGGATTATATACTTCGGGTTGGTTCAAGCGAGCGATCACTGCCTAATGAAATCATCAATGATGGAGAGCGTCTCATTCTTTGTGATGTAGATCACCTATCGCTTTTTGAAAGTTATGGACGAACGATTGGCATGGCTAGTTTTCCGGGCCTCACGAATTCAGGTACTTCGGTGGCTATCCTTAACAGTGCGGATGAAGTCATTCATGAAGTAACCTATGCGCTTTCGTGGTATGGTGATGCTTCTAAGTCGGATGGTGGTTGGTCATTGGAAATGAAAAATCCGTTGCATATCTGTAGTGAAAAAGATAATTGGGCTGGATCGATCAATCTCTCCGGTGGAACACCTGGTATGGTCAATTCACAATGGGTGACAATTCCTGATGTGAATGGACCTGAATTTATTTCCCTCTTTGTCAACACTTCGCAAAGTATATCATTGCGTTTTAATGAAAAAATGGATCCCTTCCTCACGGAAAATCCTTTGGCGTATTCCTTTCTTCCTGCTATCAATGTTACTTCTGCTTTACTCACGGATTCCAAGATGGTTGAGCTTTCTTTGGCTGCCCCGTTGGAAGAAGGTGTGATATACAAACTTCTTCCATTTGATGCATTTGATTGTTTAGGAAATGTAATTGCGTTATCGGATACTTTACTTTTTGGATTGACCGAAGACATTGCACCCGGCGATGTACTGATCAATGAAATTCTATTCAATCCTGCGACGGGAGGGAGTCGATTTATTGAAATCATCAATGTAAGTCAAAAATTTATAAGCCTCAACAAACTTGCGATAGGTCGGATTAGCAGTACGCATAATGATCTCTATGCTACGGGGGTTAATGAAATACTTAATCCCGGGCAGTTGGCTGTTTTCTCTCCTGATCCCTCGGATATTCTTTCGCGTTATAGTGTGCCGAATCCACATCTGTTGTATAGTGCCACGCTACCCTCCTGGAGTGACAAAACTGACAATGCATCTATATTATCCAATGGGCAGGTGATAGATTCATTCACGTATTCATCGACCTGGCATCTGCCGGTGATAGCAGATCAAAATGGTGTTAGTCTGGAACGAATTACCACCGGCTCACCGACGACCGCCTCTTCGACGTGGCATAGTGCTGCTTCTGTCAGTGGGTATGCAACGCCTACGGGCGTCAATTCGCAGAATACACCCATAGAAAATGCAGAAGAAAGCCCTTTTTCTATCATAAATAGTGTGTTTTCACCGGATGATGATGGATTTAAGGATTTTCTGGCACTAAATTTTCTATTAGCATCAGGGGACTTCATTGGATCGATATGGGTATATGATCTCGAAGGGCGAGAAATCAACCAATTACTATCCAATGAGTCGCTGGGCACATCAACGATAGTCCAATGGGATGGGCGAAATAAGGATCAGTTAGTGGCTGATATGGGCATTTATGTCCTGTTTATACAGTTATGGGACGCCAATGGTGATGTTAAAGAATACAAAGAGACGTGCGCGCTCGTGAAGCGCTGATCAATGGATTGCTTTTGCGATCTTTGTAACCATGAGAACAACCGAACACCATGAAGCTTAAAACTGCATTGCGTTATGGCATGGCATCACTTCTTGTGATGCTGACGGTTGTATGCATCCTAAGCCCGGCCCTTCTTTTCTTTAAGCAGCTTTCCTCCTATACCCTTTATATCATGCTTGCATTTTTATTGACCGGCATGGTTGCGTTTGTCATTGATGAAAAAAAATTGATGATGGTGAGTTTATTGTGTTGTTGCATTCTCAATCTACACCTGAAGGAATCTTCTAACAAACAGATGCGATTGGCGGCCGTGACGGCTGAGCCATCACTTAGAATATCTCATATCAGTTTGGGCAATGCGGAAGGCAATTATGATTCAGTGATTGACTACTTATTGGGCATTGACATGGATTTTCTGAGTTTTCAGGAATTGACTCCTGATTGGAATGCGCAATTGATTGACCGGTTATCTCCGACATACAACTACATCCAAACATTGACACGATTGGATCAATATGGTATGGGTTTCTTTTCAAAAATTCCATTTAAATCGCTAGATACAATCTTCATTGACGAAGTACCAAATCTTGCCGGCACTATAGAATTATATGGATATGGCCGCTGTAATATTATTAGTTGCCAGGTAGTCCCACCAGTCAGTCAAGCCGCTTTTGTATTGATTGAACAACAATTCAGCTTGATCAACAAATACGTTGGTGAATTAAATGGATCTGTCATCGTGCTTGGAGACTTTCATTTGCCTCCCTGGTCTGTGGAGGTTCAAAAATTTAAAACATCAAGTCGTCTAAAGGATGGAAGGCGAGATATTCATCCTCGAAATATTGATGGTTCCCTCTCGCTGCCTAAAATTCCTGTTGAGCATATTCTGTATAGTGATGATTTTGAATGCACTTCATTTTCTGAAATAGGCAATGCAGGGATTGGTCGCATTGGCATCACAGGAACGTATCAACTTCACGAGGGTTATGAAGAAATGGTTCCATAGTTTTAAGTTTGCGTTGTCTGGCATTCATTTGTTTTTTAAAACAGAGCGCAATGCAAGGATAGAATTTGTCGCAGCAATTGTTGCGCTGGCGTTAAGTCTGTGGTTTCAAATTCCAAAAATCGAGTTGTGTATTATTTTACTTTGCATCGCCGGTGTTCTTTCTGCGGAAGCAATGAATAGTGCTATTGAAAAACTGGCAGATCTACATAGCCCGGATATAGATCCGCGTATCAAAGTAGTGAAGGATATGGCGGCTGGTGCGGTGCTTATTATGGCAGTTGTGGCTTTGGTGGTTGGAATTATTATACTTGTTCCTAGGATGGTTCTTGTATTTGGGATTGGGTGAGTCGCCGCCGCCAATTCCGACCCGATCGATCGGGACGGAAATGGCGACCAAAGGTGGGTGGTTGGTTATGCCATATGGATGATGAGTTTAGAGCGTGTAGATCAGTGGCTTCGACACTTAGGATTAGAGGGTTTAGTTTTTGGGATGGTTCAGTTTCCATGAGTTTAGAGCGTTGAGATCAGTGGCTTCGACACTTAGGTTTAGAGGGTTTAGTTTTGGGATGGTTCTTGAGTTTATTACCAAAGAAAATCAAAAAACTAAACACTATCATCTTCAGATGATAGTACTCAACCTCGATACCGCAAGGTATCGTCACT
>JBBKXT010000063.1:0-23796 GCA_037969625.1 Saprospiraceae bacterium | reverse complement strand
CCAGCATCGGTGAAGAAGCAGGGTGTATATGCTCAATAGCAGCAAAAGTTCGTAAGGACATATCCATAGATGCCAGACACTTTTCCAGTGGAAAAAGAATCAATGCATAAACAAAAAAGACCCATAACACACGAGTGGTCATATGGCTTCGGATTTGGGATAATAAAAAAAATGATCGAGCGAAAATGAATTCACCAGATGAAATATTAAATGCTAGGGCAATATTCCATTGCTAAAGCTACTAAAAAAAATAAAAACAGCCTAGTGACAGGCCTACTTAACAATGGAGTTGGTACATATTTCTGCGAAAGAAGGTGAGGCGAGGGGCAAAGGGCATAGGGCATGGTGCATAGAGCGTAAAAAAGAATACGAACTAAGAAAAAACTGTTCTCCCCTGACCGCGTGCGCAGTAGCTACTTAGCGGAGGCGTTAGAGGTCGGAGGCAAAAGGCATGAAAATCAATTACAAATGTGTGAATTACGAAAAAAGGACGCCAGACAGGAGACGCAAGATGCTCAACCGACATTAGACAAAGAGTACTTAGCTTTACATCATCATGCAATCATCACATCTTTCCGATACCATTGTCGCTGTCTCCACCGGACAAGGCCTTGCAGCGATCAGTTTGATTCGTATGTCCGGTCCACTGGCGATTGAGATAACTGACAAAGTATTTACCGGTGCACTTCTTTCGAAAGAGAAATCACATACGCTAAACTATGGTATCATCAAAGATGAAAACGATGTTCATCTGGATGACGTAGTCGTTGGCTTGTTTCGTGGTCCTACATCATATACCTCAGAAGATGTCATTGAAATCAGTTGTCATGGGTCGCCATACATCGTCAAAGAAATCATGGCGCTGCTGATACGTCAGGGTGCGCGACCTGCGGATGCCGGCGAATTTACCATGCGGGCATTTATGCATGGAAGGATGGATTTGTCGCAGGCGGAAGCGGTGGCGGATTTGATTGCATCGCAGTCGAAGGCATCACACCGGCTCGCCGTACAGCAAATGAAAGGTGGAGTGTCCAGTGAAATAAAAAACCTGCGACAGAAGCTGCTCGACTTTGTCAGTCTGATTGAACTCGAATTGGATTTTGGGGAAGAAGATGTTGAGTTTGCTGATCGCGAAAAATTAAAATCGCTCGTGGAGGAAATCATCACCCTCACCTCGCGATTGAAGGAAACATTTCATATCGGCAATGCGATCAAAGAAGGAATTCCAACTGTCATTGCCGGAAGGCCTAATGCCGGCAAATCTACTTTGCTAAACAAGTTGCTTAATGAAGAGCGCGCAATTGTTTCTGATATTCCCGGAACAACTCGCGATACCATTGAAGAAATACTGGTGATTGAAGGCATGCAATTTCGGTTGATCGATACAGCCGGTATCCGTGAAGCGCATGATGAGATTGAATCGATTGGTATCGGTCGTACTATGGAAAAAATCGGTCTTGCTTCGATACTAATTTATGTATTTGACATTGCTTCGTTATCTCCGGAGGAAGTTGCCCAGGACATCACCTCCATCCAACCCGAAAATGCAAAAGTCATTCTCGCCGCCAACAAAATGGATCTCAATCCCTATGCGCTTGCGGATGAATGGAAAATCAAAGACTACCCTATCGTCCCCCTCTCCGCGATGAATAATATGAACATCGAATATCTGATAGAAACGTTAGGGGCGTCTGTTGCCCAGGACATCCCTACTGATCTTCCGATGATTAGTTCGGCGCGGCACTACCATGCACTGGAGCGCACGCAATCGCGGTTGGATGATGTCATCAAAGGATTGGATTCCGGGATTACGCATGATTTTTTGGCGCAGGATATTCGGCAGGCTTTGCATCATCTGGCGGAGATCACTGGGGAGATCAGTACGGAGGATATACTGGGGAATATATTTGGGAGGTTTTGTATTGGAAAGTAATCCAAGGTGCGAATCAATCTATTCTTTGAGCACAGATAATGCAATAATTATTAGTGATTTCTTTTGGCACCTGGAAAATTACAAGGCTATTAAAACGCTAATTTCCATTTGCTACTTACGAATACGACATTTCAAAATATTAGTTGATAAAATTCAGCTCCGACAATTCCTTACCGATATTCTGAATGCCAACAATAATTCTTTGGCTTTGAGCCAAAGATGGTTTTTTCGTACCTGACACATACTGAGACAACAAAGTAGGATTCATCCCAATCTTCTCTGCCAAATGCTTCGCGTTGAGCACTCGATAATACTGAAAAAATTGCTGCAAATCAATCTCAATAACGATGTTCTCCTTGTCAAGAAAGTAGCCCTGATCTTCATAAAACAAATTCAATGCTTCAAGCATATTTTCCTGAAGCTCTGCAATTGTTACCCCTGTCGTACCAACAGGCAATTTATCATCAGAAGCGAATGCAGAAAACCCAGTGTTAGTTTTTTCCACAATCATTCTAATTTTCTTCTTTAATTTCTTTTCCATTGACCTTTTGGTCTATTACTTTAATTTTATTCCGGCCTGCTTCAGCAGCTTCTTCTCTAATCCCTTTCCTATCTCTTTGCTACCGTGAAAAGGAACAATAATTAAACCTTTCTTAGTACCATGCTTCATTTTAAGGTGTGACCCTTTTTGTGATTCAATGTACCATCCGTCTTGAGTGAGGATTTGAAATAATTTCGAAGACTTCATTATGTCTTTTCTTTAGCATCATCTCCTTCCCCTCGGATTTGAATGTTAATGAATAGAACAAAGGTAAATAATTATTTACCTAAAAACAATAAAAAGGTAAGATTTTACATACCTTTTCAGTCGTATTGGCCAAGGATCTTGTTAGACAAGTGGCATTAAAGCCATTTTAGAAGGAAATAATGTCCCACAATCCCACTTATTTGAATACTGTACTTGAATACACTTAAGTTAATTTAAGAAATGTCCTAAATATTGGAGGCTATCAGCCGTTGACATCCGATCGACGGATATTGTGGTGGTCAGCCATTTTAAGCTGCTCACTAATCACTTCTTGAAGTATTCACGAATATCAAAATAATGGGAATATCACTTTTCCTAAATATCAATCCAGTCAATAACAGTTCCATCACATTCGGGAGCATTAGGACAACAAATGAATTCTTCCCCTAAGTCGTTTGAGAAAACTTTGTACATGCCAACAATTATAATAGAATCACAGTGAATACATCTTTTTCTATCAGCCAATTCTGGCACTTCTGCAAACGGATAGTTTTTAGTAAAATACAGTTGCTTATCCTTAATTTCCAATTCTTTCATACTATTTGGTTTTAATTTTAATTTTGCTCTTAATTTTTACTAACCAGTATTCTAAACAACGATTGACGCATAAAATATTAGCCGACATATATCCTTTTGTATGTTGATCTTTAAAGTACCTTGTCAATAATTTTTATGTGTTTTTATAAATTGATCGTTTGTATTCCTCCAACCACTCTGAATATCCTTCTGTTGTCCCATTGACTATCCGTAAAAATGGCTTTTCCAATATTGGTTCTATATCTTTTACCTCCAGTTTAAATGTGTTGTGTGTTTCAATATCCAGTTCTCCATCAAGTGTTAAAATATTCAACACTTTTTTTTGAGTATCGAAATCAATACTTCTAATCGAATAATCTTGGTGAATATTCTTTTCATCTAGCCATTTGTATGTATCAACATTTGATATTAGAACTTTAGATTTGTAAGAATAAACTCTTAGTGACTTGTATAAAAAGTAATTAATTTGATTGATATTTTCCCAATCCACTCTTTGCACTTCAAATTTAAAGGTGCCAGATTCAGAATCATGCCCAATTGATTCTCTGTCCAGGACTGCATCAAAAAAAAGCCAATTACTTAGTTGAATATTCTTCTCTGAAAAACTGTACATCAGTAATATTTATAATTCTTTATGTTTTATTAAAACTTAAACGCTCCACTCATCATTTCCTGTTCTGCTCTCGAAATTCCAATCTCCTGAGCATCCTTCCTCCAATCACTCACGGCTTTTTTAATTTCATCGATAATAATGTCCATCTCTTTTGTGGTCAGTTGAAAATACTCGCCCACGCTTTTCGCAAGATCAAAATCCAAACTGTTTTGATCGGTGTCAATATTTATAGCCAATCCTTCTTTGTCAATGGAAGGATTTATGTCAAATGCCGGAGATAAAATCCAGCCCTCATCTGTCAGCAGAAAACCATGATTCCTGAAATGATCATCCGTATTGGAGATGGCAATATGGAAAACGATCCGACGCCATAACTGGTGAAGGTCCTTTGTATTCTGACAGCCATTAAATTGAATAAATTCAGCAATGTCAAGATAACTTCCCGGACGATCCTTTAATGACATCTCATCATGATCCGTCATGGTCATTGCTGAGGCAAAATGAATACGTTCTTTTTGATTCCTATCGAAGCGCTTTGTAAAAAATGTATTATGCCTTCCTGCAACTTTCTCAATCCTACAAGGAGGCATGATGACACCGCATTTCCCCGCCAGTATATAGGCCAGGTATTCCCAAGCTCCCTGGTCAATTTTATCATTAAGGGATGGAAACTTTGCGATCCACAGATGGCCCTTTTCATCAACGATATTAGCTTTTGGCCGGGCGCCCCCTAGTGAGGATCCAGGTGCAAGCAATATGCCTAACCATTTTCTAATCTCCTTGTCATCCTGGTCACCCTCAATGATCTTCGCCGCATACTGCAATTCCCGCAGGCTTGTCCATGGGGGCGTTGGCAGGTTTGGCTCATTATTTAGGAAATCACCTGTATCATCTTTTTTAAATCTCAACGCCCCCATTCTTGTATAATCATTCACACCGAGTAAAAAATCTATCTCATACAAAGTTCGTGGTTTCCTCTCTTCATCTCTCGCATTAATCGCTTCCCTTCTCTTCATTAAAGTTCTTCCCCATGTATCAGGCATAGAGTCCATGATCATTCCAAAGTTCTCTTTACCATTAGGATACTGTGGGCCGGTAAACCAATCAATGGCAGGATCCAGGAGTCGCTGTGCCTTAGACGAAATCCAATTCTTTTCATATTCAAAACTGATCGCTTTTCTGCCTTTTGCCTGCTGTGCACTTAAGGTTCCAATGAGCCGGGATGCTACCATCCCCTGCCAATCCGCAAAAACTAATATGTCCGTTTTTGTATTGACCATGTTTATTTTCTTCCAATTAAAGCCAGGTCCTGGAGCTTCCTGCCAAACTCATCGTCTGCAGCCAGTTTCAAGAAGTCATTCTGTAGCCCAAGAACACGAAGGGTATTGAAGTAAGCGGCTATGGAAACACTCCCGCTTCCTCTCTCTATATTATATAAGGTGGTTCTGTCAATACTGGCGCGTTCAGCTACTTGAACTGTTGTTAGCTTCCTGCGCTTGCGGGCAAGCTTTATGTTTTCCCCAACCTTTTCAAGGATTTCCATATGCTTTGGGAAAAGAATTTGTCTCTTATTGCTCATTATTTGTTGTTTATTATCTACAATAATAATCATTTTGTAGATATAATACAACATTATTATGCAATAAATCAAAAGCCATGACAAGAAACCCTACAGAGAATGGGAAAATATCATCACCTATGTTTAGTTCGATGCTTATTGTAACTGTCTTTACAACATTCAATTACAAATCAGCCTCCATTAATATAACACATGAGGCTACAACCTCTGTCAATTTCATATTTAGAGATTCTTCCTTAGCTACTTCTTCTACACAGGTCAAAATATTTCTAGCGTCCCTTCTCATAGAAACAAGGTCTCCATTATAAGATTCACCCCTTGATTTTTTTACTGAAGCAGCCCAATCGGCACATGTTGCAAGTTTATTTTTATAAGTTGCGTTTCTCCAATCTTCTGTCTTTAGACTATGCAATGTGCCTCCTGAATACCATAAATCCTCATTGGCCGAATTTGAGATAGTTGATTGGCTTTTGTTGTTATTTACCAACTGGACAACAACGACTACTATGGCAAAAACCAAAATAATATTCCATATTTTTTTCACCTTATTCTCAGGCTTAGGAAATTCAACTTTTCTGGACATGTAATATACTTTAAACCAAAATTAGGAAATAATATTTCTACATCACTGACTTTACGATAACATACTGGACATAAAATGGTGAAGCCTTCCCACTTTTGTAGCCTTTCCCTGATGTAACAAATAATTTTATTTAAAAATTTGATAAAGCTGGGTATCGCATTGCTGCAATACCCAGCTAACCTAACTTATCAAGGAACAGCAACCAACACCGGACTCAAGACTTTGGGCAGGAAAGCCTGGATTTCAACCAGATCAATTCCTACACCATTCTCGATGGTCAGCGGAATTCCATTCTGGCGATGAATTTGCCTTGTCAGATTTGCGGAGGCAATGCCCACAACTTCCCCGTTCAGATCGAAAATTGGCCCACCACTCATCCCATTTAGCGAAGCATCCTGCGTGAGGAAAGAACAAAACGATTTGTTCATAAAACCTTTCCTAGGTACAGAATCAAGCAAAACTGTTGGCTGCCAATATTGTCGCGTATTACTTACATCTAACAACGTATTTACAACCTTGTTGGTCGGGTTAACTGCGTTGTGATGCTTGAGCATGGCAAGAGGATAACCACATAGCACAATGGATTGACCAAGGCTCGCACTTGAGGATGACAATTTCAACGGAGGTAAAGCTCCTTGCTTGATTTGGCCCAGCGCTAGATCCTTACTCGGGTCATTCTGAATGATAGAAATATACTCAAACCTATTGGCTAGTTTACCTGCGTGGGGTACATTACCTAAATAACCAAGCCTTGCATTTGGTGGTAATGCGCGGATGACATGTGACGCTGTAAGGAAATGGCCTTGATCACTGATAAAGAATCCAGTCCCTAATACCCCATAGCTATTTGGACTAAATTGAAAAATAGGGAAAATAGATCCCTTTACTGATTGTATCGCTTTTTGATACATAATAAATTTGATTTTAATTTTAAAAAATAATTCTCTTTCGGGTGATGGCACCAATTTGACATAGCAGTCTCAATGCGATGATCACCACGACATACAGTAATGCCCGAAGGCATGCGTTTTCATTCCGGAAAGCCTGCGGTTCTCCGGAATAATCAGACTTGAAATTTGAAGTGTAAAGGTTATGTCATGTACTTTGTATTAGCTTCTCCTCAAGCACCCGGGTGAGGGTAGAATGTCCCGGGGCAATCCATTATTTATTGTGAGAAGAAATTACATTTACGATCCCTATCGTGAGGTAGATTCTAACTCTCTGGCTGGTTTGCCATTTCGCCTATGTTGTGGTTGATCAATTCAAGTGCCATTGAGAAGGAATCTGCCTTTTTTTCATTTCGTACTGACATTTGACATATTTTGATTCCCTTTAATATGTCATAACTGCCATTTTGGCGCATAAGTATCTGAAAAATGACATTATCTGCTAATTTTTAACCTGCAGCTGAGCGCCTTTGCCAAATATTATTTGCCTGAAATAATAAGTAGCTTTAGTTTTCTCATTTTACTAAATGAACTCATGATATCAAGACGTCGCTACAATATTTGAGGCGGATAGATAGGTACTTTTGGATGAGATTTTAGAAAGGCAGAAAAGGATTGGTTAAATCTCAAAGAAGCTTATTCTAATATTCCTTTTATTCAGATAAAAAAATGAAATACAAACCTAGCTTTTCAGAAATATTCGCAGCACTAAATGATAACACTTATCATAAAGGCCTTATCAAAAAAAGGATAATCAAAATTATTCTTGGAAGCTCCGTAATTCGGGCCCTTCCAGCTGGAACCAAACCAATACTTATGCCCTGTCTTGAATCGTTGCCAGTATATGAACTTCTCAAAACAAACTCACAAAAAGCATTTAATATCTGGCACAAGAAACAAGTGGCTAAAGTGAAAAAATGTCTTATTAGGTGTAATAAAGAATCAAAACGTTTTGACAAAGACGAACAACTCTTCGGGCATGCGGCAAAGATTCTAAATCTGTTTCTGAGTCATCTAGTTCTTTATAGTGCCTACTTCAGTCAACATGTGATCATCAAAACAAAATACTTTTTACATGTTCCACTGGATAGAAATGTGTTCTCCGCTATTGGAGTAGATGAGAGTCTGAAAGCACCAACTTCAATCAAGAGTTTGAAATCAAAAACCTATTATTTAATACAGGATGCAATCAGAGAAAGTGCAGCTAAATCTGATCTTCCTGCTATCTATTTTGATGAATATGCCTGGACAAAAGATGATGATTAAATAACCGCGAAAAGTATATCATGTTAAATCTTCCAAACTCATTTCGATTTCGCTCTGACCACGACCGAAGAAAAGAGAAGAAAAATAATGCAATAAGTCATTTGATATAGTAAAGAACCATAGAAAAATCCTCCGCCTAGGGATTCTGATGTTTCCTAATTCGAGTTGTTGCAATTTTTCATTGATATAGAAAAAGGAAATCAACAATGAGTCAATTTATCATGTCATTGTATATCAAGTTATTACACATTTGATTTATTATAATATTATCAAGTAGATGTTCTACTGACATTTTTTTTGTAAAAAAATAACAAAAAATCAGAATTACGTCCTACATTTGTACATCTTCTACTGAGATGAAAATGCAAATAAAGGACATAGCTTACATTCGAACAGGGCTTTTCGCCAAGACTGCAACAACAGGGGATATTGCCTATTTGCAGGCAAGCCACTTTGACGGGAATGGCCATTTAAAGAGGCATGTGAAAGCTGGTCTTACTTCAGTAGATGTCATTACTAAACATGTGCTTAGCCCCGGAGAAGTGTTATTCTCTGCAAAAGGATCGAAGAATTTTGCAACAGTGTTTACATACGAATTCCCAACTTCGGTTGCCTCGTCTTCATTTTTAGTCCTCACCCTCTTTAGAAGGGACATCCTACCAGAATACCTATCCTGGTTCTTGAATAGTCCTGATGCCCAAATTCAATTAAAGAAGGAAGCACTTGGAACGTCTATCCAATCAATTTCAAAATCATCTTTAGAAGACTTAACAATACCAATTCCTTCTACGAGGATTCAAGAAAAAATTCTTGATTTAAGTTCTCTCGTCAATAGAGCTAAAAACATTCGTCGAAAGATTTCCAAACTTGAAAGCAAAATGATTGAGAATCAAATCTTTGATTTTATAAAGAAACACCCATGAAAATTAATATTCCATGCTCTACATGTGGCTGCCAAACTTGTGATGCCGAATCCACAGACGGAGAAACTATCGCTATTGAGATTTGCCACTGCCCAGACGGTAGTGGCGATTTTGATGTGACTATTACTCCACAGGGAGGAGATCCCTTATTTGAAAAACATAGCGGCCCTATAGAAGATCTCGAGGATCATCTTGCAGCACGTTATAAGATCAATTTAGATTCCATTGAACACAATTGCAACTGATGAAAACTAAACTCACACAAAAAGAAATCAACAACATCGTCTGGAAAGCCTGCGACACCTTCCGCGGCACCATCGATGCTACACAATACAAAGACTACATCCTGACCATGTTGTTTTTGAAGTATCTGACCGATGTCTGGAAGGACAAACGGGCCACATACGATCGAAAATATAAAGGCGATCAGGTACGCATCGAACGCGCACTGCGAAACGAACGATTCCAAGTTCCGGAGGAGGCTACATTTGATCACCTCTATGAACAGCGCAACGAAACCAACCTGGGCGAACTAATCAATATCGCACTTGAAAAACTGGAAGACGCCAATCGCAGCAAACTGGAGCGCGTATTTCGCAATATCGACTTCAACAGCGAATCGAACCTGGGTCAAACCAAAGACCGCAATCGTCGATTGAAAAACCTAATGACGGATTTCTCCGCTCTCGATCTCCAGCCTTCTCACCTTGAAGGCAATGATATCATCGGTGATGCATATGAATTCCTGATCTCTCAGTTTGCCAGTGATGCCGGCAAAAAGGCTGGTGAGTTTTATACACCAGGCGAAGTGTCAACACTCCTTGCGAAATTGGTAGATCCTCAACCAGGCAATCGCATTTGTGATCCGGCTTGTGGCTCCGGCTCTTTATTGATTAAAGTAGCCAGAGAGGTAGGCAACAACAACTTCTCGCTTTACGGGCAGGAAAACAACGGCAGCACATGGGCACTCGCCCGTATGAACATGTTCCTGCACGAAATGGACAATGCCGATATCGAATGGGGTGATACGCTCAACAATCCCCGCTTACTTGAAGGTGACCAACTGATGAAATTCCACATCGTAGTAGCTAATCCACCCTTCTCATTGGACAAGTGGGGTGCTGAAAACGCCATGGCAGATCAGTTCAATCGCTTCCATCGCGGAGTGCCACCTAAGAGCAAAGGAGACTACGCCTTTATCACCCACATGGTGGAAACCACCTACGAGGATATTGGCAAGGTGGGAGTCATCGTACCTCACGGGGTTCTATTCCGTGGCAGCAGTGAAGGCAAGATCAGAGAACAACTGATACGCGAGAATTTATTAGAAGCCGTGATCGGACTGCCATCCAATCTGTTTTTTGGTACAGGCATACCGGCAGCTATACTCATCTTCAATCGGGGTAAAGTAAAAAACAAGGATGTACTCTTCATCGATGCCAGCCGCGAATACCAGGAAAGCAAAAACCAAAATCGCCTCCGCCCGGAAGATATTCAGCACATCGTGGATACGCTCAAAGCATTTAAAGCCGGGACTCCTATTAAGGGCGATGAAGGCGTGGTGATCGAAGATAAGTATGCGTATAGAGCTACACTGAAGGAGATCGAAGAGAATGATTTCAATCTCAACATCCCCCGCTACGTGGATACGTTTGAGGAAGAGGAACCTGTAGATATCCCGGCGACACAAGCAGAGATAAAAAGACTAAAGGGAGAACTTGTACAAGTGGAGAAGAAGATGGAAGAATACCTAAAAGAACTTGGATTTTAGCCTTATGAAAAAAGAAGAAATCGATCAATTGCTAACACTATTCGAATCAGCAGCAGCTGATCTTGAAGGTGTTGAATGCTGGAGCGCACGACAACTGCAAGAATTACTAGGATATACTAAATGGGAGAACTTTGAAAAGGTAATCCAAAAGGCAAAAGAAGCATGTCGAAATGCTGGGGAAACTGTAGAGGACCATTTTCCTGACGTCAGGAAAATGGTCGCAATCGGTTCAGAAACCGAAAGACCAATTCAGGATATTGCTCTAACAAGGTATGCCTGTTATTTGGTTGCTCAAAATGGGGATGCTCGTAAACCTGAGATCGCTTTTGCGCAGACCTACTTTGCTGTGCAGACCCGGAGAGCAGAAATTATCGAGCGACGTCTCTTGGAAAATGAAAGAATACAGGCAAGGGAAAAACTAAGTCGTACCGAAAAACAACTGTCTGGGATCCTATATGAGCGAGGCGTGGATGATCGAGGTTTTGCCATTATTCGATCAAAGGGTGACAAAGCCTTATTTCGATTAACAACACAACAATTAAAACGAAAGATGGATGCCCCTGAGAACAGGCCAGTGGCAGATTTTCTTCCCACTATAAGTATTAAGGCAAAGGATCTGGCTTCCGAAATGACAGGGATTAATGTCCAATCAAAAGACTTAAGCGGCCAACCAGCCATTGAAAAAGAGCATGTAGATAATAATCTCGCTGTCCGTAAAATGTTAGTTGAGCGAGGCATCAGACCAGAGGAATTACCTCCCGCGGAGGATGTCAAAAAAGTTCAACGTAAACTGGTAGCCGAAGGGAAAAAGTTATCAAAACCCGGAAAGCGAAAAAAATAAAACTAAATTTCGAAAAGTATAGATTTTGACCATTCAATATGCATCTGACCTTCATCTGGAATTTCCTGAAAACAGGAAGTTTATCCAGGATAACCCACTGGCTCCGGTTGGTGATATCCTCATTTTAGCGGGGGATATTGTACCATTTGTCCAACTGGATCAGCATCAGGATTTTTTCAGCTATGTGTCCGATCACTTTCAGACGACCTGGTGGATCCCGGGCAATCACGAATACTATCATGGTGATATTTCTGGGAAAAGCGGCACAATGCATGAAACCATCCGATCGAATGTCTATCTCGTCAATAATTTTTCAACCACCGAGGACGATGTTCGTTTAATTTTTTCTACCCTTTGGTCAAATATCGGGCCTGTCAACCAGTGGCACATCTGGCAGGGACTAAATGACTTCAGGCTCATCTCCAATGGCAGCGGCAAACTTACAGTAGCTGATTTCAACAAATTGCATCAGGGCTCCCTTGATTTCATCAGTCAGGAATTGCATAGTCCCTTCGAAGGGAAGACGGTTGTAACCACCCATCATGTCCCTACCCTGTTTCATTATCCGGAGAAATACAAAACTGACAAATTGAATGAAGCCTTTGCTGTAGAACTGGAGGGCCTGATCATGGACACGCATCCTGACTACTGGATCTTTGGTCACCATCACCACAATCAGGAGACTTTTACTTTGGGGAATACCCAGTTCCATACTAACCAGTTAGGTTATGTGCAGCATAATGAGCATTTATGCTTTGAAAATGATAAAATTATAACTATTTGATTATTAATATAATAACCTTATTTTTGCATAATAATGTAGGCATAGTGATTATGCATATTTAGCTTTATTATATTGATTATGAATACTTTAGATAAATATATTACAACCTTTACTGGTTTTCCAGCGCACATTCTTCCTTTACCTAAGGATGAAGTGAAAGGCCTGGCTATATATATCAGAGAGGCATATGCACTGAGTAGCCTGCAATTGAATAATGTTGAACTCCTCTTAATAGAACCAATTCAAACCAATGAATGGCGCATACTACAGGTACAAAAGCATATGGCGACCTTGACCAAAATGACCGGTAAGACCTGTGTACTATTGTTGCACGAAATACCGGCCTATGTACGCAGCAGACTGATTGCAAAACGTATCAATTTTATCGTGCCCGGGAAGCAAATCTATTTGCCGGATCTACTGATTCACCTAAAAGACGAGGGGGAAAAAAAACAGAAAAAGGGCGATGTAATAGCATTGACACCAGCGGCTCAATTCCTGATACTCTACCAACTGCTTAATCAAAGAGAACCCTGGCAGCTTGAACATCGTCCACTGAAGGACATCGCAAGGCAAACCGGCTATGCAGCAAATACAATAACCAATGCGGCAAAAGAGCTTGAGCATCACCAACTGATTAACATGAATGGAACGAAAGAAAAATACATTCAATTCAATCTCCAAGGAAAAGAACTTTGGGTGCATGCGCTCAACGAAGGCCGGCTCACAACTCCAGTCCTGAAAAGAATATATGTGGATACAAAGCCAGATAACACAACATTGATGCGTGCAAATGCAACTGCACTGCCTGAATACAGCGATATGAATCCACCTGCACAGAAATACTATGCTATTGACAAGAAGGCATATTACACTCTGAACAAGACGAACAAGCTAAGGCATCCAAACCCAACCGAAGGCCAATATTGTCTTGAGGTATGGAAGTATGATCCTGTGCGATTAGCTGAGAATGTGCAGTTGAAAAACCATGTGGTGGATCCTCTTACCTTATACCTTAGCATGCAGGACCTGAAGAATGAACGCATAGAAATGGCATTAGATCAGATCATAAATCAATTCCCATGGTGATCGGACTAGATATGTTCAGAAAATACTTTGCGGATTTTCCTGATCATTATGTGATCATAGGGGGCACAGCCTGTGATGTCCTATTGACTGGGGAAGGCTTGACCCCGAGGGCTACAAAGGATATTGATATCATCCTGATTGTCGAAGCACTCCATCCTGAATTTGTTGAACAATTCTGGAGATTCATCCGGGATGGTAACTATGAACGAAAAGAAGAATGCACGGATGGCCGCCGATATTATCGATTTACGAATCCTGCTACTGATGGATTTCCAAAACAGATAGAGCTCTTTGCACGTCAGCCGGATGTTATCATACTTCCTCCGGAAGCGCATTTGACACCTATACCCGTCGATGACGATTTGAGCAGCTTGTCAGCCATATTGCTCCACGATGAATACTATACCTATATCATCGAGCACAGTGCGATAGATGACGGGTTGCGCATGGCCAATAATGAAGCACTGATCGTACTCAAGGCAAAGGCCTTCCTTGAAATGAATGAAAGACAGGCTAAGGGAGTGCGTGAGGACAGCAGGAACATCCGAAAACACAAGAACGATGTCTACAGACTCGGTGCTTTGCTCAAAGCTGAAGATAGCTTTGATCTGCCACCTCTGATCTTATCTAATATGAAATTATTTATAGAGGAGGTGGCTAAGGAACTACCAGATGCAGCATTCTTCAAGGAACTGGGAGCACCCGGACTTGACCCAAAAGTCGTACATGAACAAATCATCACCAGTTTTAAGCTCAATGAAAAAGGATAATCAAAAGGAACAAACAAAATCCGTAAATGAAGGACGGCCTGGGTATAAGCATACTCAGCTGGGGTGGATTCCGGAGGAGTGGGAACTCAAAGTCATTGGAGAAATTGGCCTTCTATCTTCAGGAACCACCCCTTCACGACAGAACCATACCAAATATTTTGAGAACGGATCTATCCCATGGGTTAAAACCACAGATTTAAATAACTCCGAAATCTTCGAGACAGAAGAATGTGTAACGAATATAGCCCTTAATGAAACAAGTTTAAGAGTATTTCCTATCGACACCATTCTAGTTGCAATGTATGGGGGGTTCAATCAAATTGGGAGAACCGGTTTATTAAAACTACCAGCAACAATTAACCAAGCACTAACTGCTGTACAATTAAATAATGGCGATAACCCAAAATACATCCATGAATGGTTAAACCATCGAGTAGGTTATTGGAAAAACTTTGCAGGAAGCAGTAGGAAAGACCCAAATATCAATGGAAAGGATGTAAGAGATTTCCCGGTACTTTTACCTACAAGAAATGAACAATTAAAAATTGCCTACATCCTTTCCACCTGGGATTCCGCCATCACCAAAACGCAGCAGCTCATAGAGCAGTTGAAACTGAGGAATAAGGGGTTGATGCAGGAGTTGTTGACGGGGAAAAAGAGGTTAGCCCAGTTTAAAGACAAATGGCAGAAAGTAAGAATTGGAGATATACTAATTGAAAGTAGGACTCCATCTATATCAAATAATCCAGGCAAACGTATTACTGTACGACTAAAGTTAAAAGGAGTTGAAAAACGAGTTGTACGAGGGACAGAATCAGAGGATGCAACTTATTACTTTGTCAGAAGAAAAGGTCAGTTTATATATGGGAAACAGAATCTTCACAAAGGTGCATTCGGCCTCATTCCCGAAGAGCTCGATCAATATGAAAGCTCACAGGACATCCCGTCATTCGATTTCGAACCAGGGTTTGACCCTTACTATTTCCTCTTCTATTTAGGACAAGAGCAGGTTTATAGTAGCCTAGAAAAATATGCAACTGGAACTGGGTCAAAGAGAATTCATCCTGAAAACCTATTTAAAGTTCAATTAAGATATCCTTCACTAAAGGAGCAAAATAGTATAGCCAATATTCTAGTCAACGTGTCACAAGAATTAGCATCACACGAAAATATGTTATACGAACTGCAAAAACAGAAAAGTGGATTAATGCAGAAATTATTATCCGGAGAAATACGAGTTAAACCTTAAATCATTTTTAATATGGAAATTCCTTTAACATCATTTATGGATTTTGTAATCAAATCAGGATCACCTAAGATGACGGCAGCTGAGAAAATTAAAAAAAACCTCAATGAACCATACGACCCTATCACCGATTACTATAAGCGATTCCGAGAAGGAGTCCAGGAAATGCACAAATCGAATCGCTCCAAATCTGAGCTTCTTGATATAATTGGGTCCTTGCCTGATAACAAACTTGAAAATTACGCCACAATGGCCTCTGGATACCAAAAGTTTTTGGGGAAAAAAGCCTATGAATGGATCGAACCAGCGCGAAAGATTTGGAAGCATAATGATATTGAAGTAACAATCAACCCTGAGGTTGGACTTAAACTTAGCGATGAACGACTATTAGTAAAACTTTACTTAAAGGCTGATAAACCATCAAAAGACAGAGTGGCCAGTATACTTGCATTGATGAAGAATACTATTCAATCTGAGGACTGGAAGTATTGTCTTCTCGATGTTAGGAATGCAACGATGTATTCATACGATATAAGAATGGATCGCCTGATTCCTTTGGTCGCTGGCGAATCTGATTCCTTGGCATTAATTCTCAGCAGATTATAAACATGAAAGAATTCATTCAATCCATTAAGGAAGAAGTAGAAGATATTTTCAATTTTGAAATTCTAACTTCAAAATCCTTTGTAGTTCCAAGTCGAAACGACCCTCAACTTACTTTTGGATTAGGCCAGAATAAACGAGGAAAATTAATTGAAACGTGCGTCCTATTCGTTGATATTAGGAACTCAACTCAATTAAGTCGAAGTCTAGCTAAAGACAAAGCACAATTAGGTAAAATATACTCTGCTTTTATTCACGCCATGACACGAATCGCTGATCGCTATGGATTTGTTAGAAATATCATTGGTGATCGGGTAATGGTTGTATTTGAACCAAGCGATTGTTTCAATGATGCGTTAAACTGCTCAATATTGATGAATACTGTAGTTGAAAAAGTATTAAAAACTGTTTTTAAGTTAGAAGACTTCAAAATTGGAATAGGAATTGAATATGGTGAATTGCTTATTTTGAAAGCTGGAATTCCAAAACATGAAAAAGAACAAAGTGAATATAAGAATTTAGTCTGGGTTGGGGACGCTGCTAATATAGCATCCAAATTAGCGGATATAGCTGGAAAGGACTATAGCCACTCGACATTCACAGTTATATACGAAGAAGTAAAATTGAATACTTTACCTCGCAAAAACAGTGGTCTATTTTCATCATCATTATTCCCTTCGAGAAAAATATTATCCAGCAATAGTTTGTTCATCACCTATGAAGAAACAGCTTTCCTTACCTGCGAGGAATTTGCCTCGAATACAGATATGAGTAAAATTCCATGGAAATATAAAGGAAATAAAGTAATAAATTTTGTTAAACAAACAAAATCAGGGAAGGCAGCTACTATTCTTATCTCTGGAAAGGTTTATAATGAATTCTTAACCTTATATCCAGATTCAAAACTGATTCTGAAATTTACGAAAAAATCTTATCCCAATCCACCTCGTGCAAAGATGGGTATATACGAAGGAAGTGCCACATTTAACTAAGTCAAAATAGATTGTTCACCTAATACATTTAAAACATGAAAGAAGAAAAAGAAATAATTTATGAAGATAGATTACTAAAAGTTCTCTCAATAACCATTGATTGGCTGAAATTTGCCGAGTCAAAAAATGCAGTGTTAATTACATTTAATGCAGCATCTATTTATGGAATAACCAGAGCTCTATCACTTGATTTCTTTTCAAACATTGCTTTAATCAAATGCATTTTGATTATTTCAATTGCCCTAATGATAGTTAGTGTTTCTGCAGGATTATTGTCATTTTTACCCCAAATTAAATTTTTAACTCAAAATGAAGTGGGCATGTCAAGCCAATCGAACTACCTCTATTTTGGTAGTTTAAAAAACAAATCAGAAATTCAAATTATTCAGGGAATATGCGAAACTCAGGATAAAGAATTTTCAAAATTTGAAATCGATATTGCTCATCAAATTCAGCAAAATTCTATCATTGCCTCAGAAAAATATGCATTATTTAGGGTAGCAGTCTGGATTACAATATTTGCCTACTTCAATATACTAACTCTGATCTTGCTGTGGCATATGAGATCAAGTAAAAATAAAGTATCGTAATGAGCCTACCATCCTTCATCGAAGATCATATCTCCCAGATCCCGGCCTTGCAGCTCCTCATCAAGCTGGGCTATCGATATCTGACTCCGGAAGAAGCACTGGAAGCCAGAGGCGGTCGGAGCTCAAATGTCTTGTTGGAGACAATCCTGAAGAATCAGTTGCAAGAACTCAACAGCATCGAGTTCAAAGGAAAGGAATTTGCATTCAGTGATTCCAATATCAATACAGCCGTCCTGGCCATACGTGATCTGCCCATGCAGGATGGCTTCATTACTGCCAATCAAGTCTTCTATGATCTGATCACGCTGGGAAAGAGCTTTGAACAAAACATCCTGGGCGACAAGAAGAGCTTCACCTTACAATACATCGACTGGGCACGTCCTGAAAATAACGTGTACCATGTGGCCGAAGAATACTCGGTACTGCGCACCGGCCGCACAGATACCTACCGTCCGGACATCGTCCTTTTTATAAATGGCATCCCGATGGTCATCATCGAATGCAAATCCCCAAAAATCAAACACCCGGTCGACCAGGCCATTGAGCAGCATATGCGGAATCAACAAGAGGATGGAATCCGACCACTTTATGCTTATTCCAATCTGACTCTTTCCCTGGCTGTCCATCAAGCGCAATATGCCACCACCGCCACTGAAAAAGACTTCTGGAGTGTCTGGAAAGAGAAATTTAAGAATGAAGAGGAGCACAAGTCATTTACTGAAACCTTACAGTCTCTCAAGAATGCTCCCCTGCCCCATGACGAGCGCACTATCCTTTTTCGCGAACGATACCGACAGGTCCTGATCTATTTCAATCAGTTAGAACAGGAAGACCTCACTGTAACAGCCCAAGACACACTCCTCTACAGTCTCTGTCGCCCGGAGCGAATGCTGGACCTGATGCAACATTTCATCGTGTATGATGATGGCATCAAAAAAATCGCACGCTATCAGCAGTACTTCTCTGTCAGGTGGACACTCGATCGGATCAGCCGCATGCAGCCAAATGGAAAACGTCTGGGAGGTGTCATCTGGCATACTCAAGGCAGTGGGAAGTCCCTGACCATGGTCATGCTGGCACAACTGATCGCCCTACATCCGGATATCAAAAATCCCAAAATCGTACTGGTGACTGACCGTGTCGATCTCGATGATCAGATCACAGACACCTTTAAAAAATGCGGAAAGGAAGTCCTCCATGCGACGACCGGTGAAAAGCTGGTCGAAATACTCGAATCCAATAGTGATGCGATCGTCACCACGATCATCAATAAGTTTCAATCAGCTGTCACCAAAGCCAAAAACGCCTTCGAGAGTCCGGACATCTTCGTACTGGTGGATGAAAGCCACAGAACACAATACGGCACCTTCAATGTAAAAATGCAAAAAGCTTTTCCTCGGGCTTGCTATATAGCCTTCACAGGTACACCCTTGCTGAAAAACGAGAAAAGTACAGCTGCAAAATTTGGTGGCATCATTCCCGGTACAGTTTATACCATCACGGATGCTGTCGCTGATAAAGCTGTAGTGCCGCTGCTCTATGAAGGACGACACAATATCATGGATGTCAATGCAAAGCCATTGGACACATTCTTCGATCGCGTAGCTGAACCCCTAACCGAATACGGGAAGGCAGCATTAAAACAGCGGTTTTCCTCCCGCAATGCAGTGGTTCAGTCTCAATCCTTTATTGAAAATACAGCCTGGGATATCATCAAACACTTTACTGATAATATTCAGGGTACCGGATTCAAAGGACAATTGGTCACACCAAATAAGCTCTCGGGTTTACGCTACCGTGATATCCTGAAGGAAATCGGACGCGTCTCCGTCGAACTACTTATTTCCTCCAGCGACACACGGGAAGGTGAAGAGGACGCATTTGAGGTCAGCGATGATAAAGTGAAAGCATTTTACAAATCGATGCTAGACAAATACGGCACATCTGAAAAGTATGAGAAGGCCATCATCAGCAGTTTTAAAAAACAAGATCATCCGGAGATTATTATCGTCGTGGACAAATTGCTGACAGGATTTGATGCACCCCGCAACCAGGTCTTATACTTAACCAGAAGCCTTCGTGAACATACCCTTCTCCAAGCCATCGCCCGTGTGAATCGCCTTTCCCCGGGGAAGGATTATGGATACATCATAGACTATTACGGCAACCTTGAGAATCTGGACAATGCCATACATACCTACTCTGCTTTTGAAGAGTATGAGCCTGAGGAGTTGACCGGCACGCTAGCGACATTTAATTCAGAAATTGAAAAACTTCCGCAGGTGCACTCTGATGTGTGGGATATTTTCAAGAGCATCCGGAATAAATATGATGAACCTGCATACGAAGAATTACTTTCTGATGATTTAATCCGATATGACTTTTACGAGAAACTGAGTGCATATCTGCGTACATTAAAAATGGCATTGTCAAGCATAACTTTTGAAAATCAAACTCCTGAAGCTCAGATAACGAAGTATAAAAAAGATGCGGCATTCTTCTTGGCTCTCCGGGTATCTGTCAAACGTCGCTTTTCCGACGAGCTGAATTTCAAAGAATATGAATCTCAGGTTCAAAAACTGATTGATAAGCATATTACCACAGAAGGAGAGGTACTTCGAATTACGGAGTTGGTCAATATTTTTGACAAGCAGGAGCGCCAGGCTGAGTTGGAGAAAATAACCGGTAAGGCCGCAAAGGCGGACCACATCGCCAGCCGGACCATGAAGGCAATCAGCATCAAGATGAATGAGGACCCGGTATACTATAAGAAACTGTCACAGTTAATCCGGCAAACGATTGAAGACTATCATCATCATCGTATTACAGAGGCAGACTATCTGCTGCGTGCACAGGGTTTTGAAAATCAGTTTTTTGATCAAAAGAGAGACCATGTACCTGCATTGATCAGTGACAATCCGGTTGCCATAGCATTTTACAACCTCGTCACAGAGGAGCTAAAGCAGGGCGTCACCAACTCATCAAAGAGTATGGACATTTCCGCCGAAATTGCATCCGGGATTGATCATGTCATCAGGGCGCGGATCATGGAGAATGGCCATCTCTTCATTGACTGGCAGAAAAATGATGACGTCAAAGGAATGATGAGAATTGATATAGATGATCTGATCTATGATATTAAAGCAAGACATGATCTACAGTTTGATCTGGATGCTATTGACTTGTTGATAGAAGAGTGTATCAAAGTGGCGGAGACAAGATACAAGCCATGATAGACCAGCAAATTGCATTTGGCAACAAGAACATAGCATATCAGCTTAAGTACACCCAACGAAAAACACTGGGCATACAGATTCATCCATCGGGGCAAGTCATGGTGACCGCACCAACAGCGTCTGATCCAAAGGCAATCAAAGCCAAAGTCAGACAGAAGGCACCCTGGATTCTCAGACAGATCAGCACTTTCCTTAAATACCAACCTGGCACTACTCCGAGACGCTATTTGAATGGTGAGTCACATCTTTATCTAGGAAGACAATATCGACTAAAAGTGGTAAATGAAAATGAGCAGGCTATTAAAGTCTACAGAGGTCAGCTATGGCTATATCACCCCAAAGCTGATGCGCAATCCCTTCAGCAACAACTTGAAAAGTGGTATGTCAGTCGGGCTAAGAAAATTTTCCATCAAGTGCTTGATGTGGTTTTCCCAAAATTCAAACGCTATCTAAAAGTCCCACCCACCGTGTTCATTCGCAAAATGTCTACTCGTTGGGGCAGTTGTACACCTTCTGGCCGGATCATCCTCAATCCGGAATTGATAAAGGCTCCGAAGGGGTGTATTGAATATGTGATAGTTCATGAGTTGTGTCATTTGGTGCATCATAATCATACAAAGGAATTCTATCGCCTGCTGAGTCGAATTCTACCCAATTGGGAGAAGTGGAAAAAAAGGCTTGAGGTTATATTAGCCTAATCTTCCAGAGTATCGCTAAAATTCCAAACCTCTACCTAATGAATCCTATTCCTTTCTCCTACCAAATTCAATACAATAACATTGTATTTATTGAATCACTTGAACATGATGAATCAAAAACAGGAAAGTGGTTATTCGATGACTTGATTTCATATACCTATCGACCAGAGTCCATTGCTATGAACCATATGCCGGTCGCCAACAAAAAAGACCTTATTGAGGTATTTGCAGGAATCGTTAAAGCAATTCTAGAACATGACATCCGCCCCATCCTCCATCTTGATTTTCATGGAGATGAAAACGGTTTTGAGTTAAACCCTTCAAAGGAGTTTATTTCATGGAAAGATTTTTGCGAAGCACTCATCCCCATCAATGTCGTTTGCAAGAATAGTCTGATAATCTTTATGAATGTGTGCAAAGGATTTTACAATGCGCTATACCCCTTTGAGTCAGTCCTCTCCGAAAAACCATGTCCGTTCTTTATGTGTATAGGTCCTCATCAAAATGTCATGAATATTGCAACGAGGGATGCATATCAACGTTTTTACAAGCATCTATTTGAAACCAGAAATTTCAGTGAATCCTATGCCTTCCTGAATAGCGAGATCAAGACACTTGATATTTTGTTAGCGGACAATATGATTTTAAAAATTGCTGGGTATACTAAATCAAATCTTTACTCAGCCGGATATAAAAACAGAGCTTCAACCGAATTAGCAACAGATCTCAAAAAAGGTAATAGAACCTATTGGGTCACAAACTTCAATCAATCCCTTAAAACTTACCTTAACCGAAAACGCCAAGAAACAATAAAAATATTAATCAAGAAAGCTGAAATCTTCCTCATGATAGACCTATATCCAGAATTGAGAGATAAATTCCAAATAGAAAGTAGAATTATGGAATACTTTAGAAGACCTAATAAACGCCAATAAGCTTTATGCCATCTCAAAATTTTCTGATTTTGACAAAGCGTTACCTTCTCTGATTCCGATCATTTAGAGTAATGAGACCTGTTCACATTGATAAGAACTTGCATTAATCTTAACAATACAAATAAAATTTGTTCTTATTAGCGTGTTTCAGCCCCCTAAATATACGGACATAATTACAATAAAAATTTTGTAATTATGAGCATGAAAAAGAAGTACACGACTGCCGAAAAGATCAGCATTGTGAAGGAAGGGTCCTAGAAAGTAATCTATCCCAAATGTTTAGGACAGTTTAATAGTTAATCTAAGTTAATCATTTTCATCATCTTCAGCATTCAACTCAACATCCCCCTACCGCATCAACGTTACATCCCCTACTCTCTGCTCTGTCACCACTTCAAAACCATTTGAATAGACCAGCGTAAATCGATAGACATACACCCCCGGATTTAGTGGTTTTTGATCAAACGTCCCATCCCAAATAAATGGAATCTGATCAGATCCAAAAACCTGGTTACCCCATCGATCAAAGATGGCACCAGCAATAGAAATGACTTCAGCATCTGCATTGAACTGAATAGTAAAAACATCATTCACACCATCACGATTAGGGCTAAATACATTGGGAATAAAATAGTGCACCTCAGGCTTACAAGCTTCGTCAAATTCAACAGGTATAACTTCCGATACCACATAACAATCAGTCATCACCGTCACCGCATACGCTCCCGGTGCATCAATGCTAATGGATGCATTCGTTGACCCTGTATTCCATGCATATACTGCGTCAAACGATTGGGATGCATCAAGGATCAAAACCTGGCCCGGGCAAATGGCCATGGGATCAAATTCCAGAATAGGAATTTGATCATCAAAAAGAACCACCACGTCATCTCCCTCTACTCCACAAGCATTCGATACTTCGAGCGAATACACTTGTTCGGCATTCGCCACGATACTTGATCCCTGACTCCCATCCTGCCATAGCAGTTGATCCATGGTAACAGGTGCATTCAAGACAATTGATTCGCCCGCACAAATTACTGTGTCAGGAC
>JBBKXT010000062.1:0-3135 GCA_037969625.1 Saprospiraceae bacterium | reverse complement strand
GCCGCGCCGGATTCTGAGCCCAGAATTAAATCGACGGCCTGCTGATACAAACCAGCGGCTTCAGAGGATTCACAGGTTACGGGTTTACCTGTGCGTGTTTCGAGCATGTGGCACCTCCTGATTCGGTATGGTACTACTCTACAGCCGTTTCAATCTGCTCCACCATGTCTTGCAGCGTTGCGCTCAGATCGCGCTGGGCGGATATCGAGAGCAGTTCGTAACCAATTCGATTGGTTACATGATTGCGAAACTCGAGTGATTCCGCAACACGCAAAAAGTCAGCTTCGCTCGGCTCTTGCAACACCGGAAATGTCAGGTTTGGTAACGCCACGTCCCACATCGATGCGACCGGCAGCACCGAGCTAATATAGGGAATCCATGTCTCATTTAGTCGCTCGATCGCCCATCGTTCGTCCTCAATCGCATCCTCGTAACGGGCCGGTAGCGCCACAAGCGCCGTGGGCAGTGCTTTGTCTTCGAGTAAATCCAGTCGTGTATTGCCGAGCACAATGTCAAGCGCGCCGGTCGAATAATCGGTCACCCAGCCGCTGACAAACACCTGGCCCAATTGTTCGACAGGTACGCCCGCTGGTGCCGTCTCCAGTAAATAGACGCCTGCATCGACAATATCCTGGTGGAGCTGCTGAAAGCGATCAATCATTGCAAGGTTCGACTTTAATTCGACCCGCAGACTGACCAGTGCATTATCAAGAAGTTTGCGCTCGGAGCGTTCCTGCCACCAGGCATCGATAGCAAACGCGAGCAGAATGCTGGCTACAATGGCCAGGCCCTCAAGCGCCAGCATTGCCCAGTTGATTTTTCGTATTGGAGTTGACATCAGTGCAGCCTACCGGCGTAAAACTCGCGTAGCAAGTTTACATTCCGCTGCAGCCATAGTGACCTCTGCTCCTCGAATTGCGGCCTATCGTTTTAGTTAAGCAGCGCAGCTGCGTCCGGTGGAGGCCGCAGGCCCGGAACGAGCGACCGGAACCCACCGTACGCCATCCGATTAGCATCAAAAACTGGATTCGATGGGTCAACCAAAGGATCGATCAAATCTGCCATCCTTGGGTCAGCCGCGACCTTCTCGTTTGCCAAATCACGTGCCTCACGAGAATCAAATACCACCCACCCAAACACGATGGTTTCATCCTCCGTTGCGGCTACGAGATCAGTGAACGAGCGCGTTCCCTGCCGATTTAAATCATCGCCGACATATTCCCGGTAGTCGAGTGCGCCATGTTCCTTCCAAATCTCTGCAACAGCTTCAACGACACGCTTGTACTCGTTTAGGCGATTGCGCGGAACGGGAAGGACGAATCCATCGATGTAATGTGCCATATGTGCTCCAATCGTGGTAACTGAATCTCGTGATTTTAGCCGGATAACGCAGAGCTAACCAGCGCCGCTCGCGGTGTCTGCGTTTAGCGTATTGTTAGGTTGGGGACTCCGGATCATTACTATGCCAAGCCAAACAAACCATATGATTTGAGTAACTCCAAATATTTCAGTTGAAATTTCAGCAGGGTAGATAGTTGAAATTCCTGCAGCACCAACCAGAACACCCAAATAGTTTAATTGAGGTGGAAATTCTTTTGCCTGAATAGCCGCAATACTTAGCAGAAAGACCCACATACCCCCAATTAATTCGTTTCCACCGCCTAAACTTTCTACAAGAATACTAATTATTCCCCATATTTCCAGTGCTCTTTCAGGACTTTCAATAGTTGAATTTAGAGCAGCGGCCAACCCTATGTTAGAAATCATGCCACTTGCGATAACCAAACCAACCCACACAGCACCAAAAAGTGTAGCGACTTGCATTAATGCTAAACATTTGTCTTTTAGCTGTTGATAAATTCCTATAACTAATACAGATAATAAACACCCGAAAGCAATATACATAAGAAAAGTAATTGCCGAAAAACTAAATTGATTCTCACGTAAAAAAGCTACTATTTGAGCTGAGTCTCCATTCTGAGGAAACTCCAAATAAGCGCCAAAATATAAAAACGCTATAACATAAATAAGTCCTGCTCCAATTGCGGAGATACCAGAAAATATTTGTAATTGCCTCATATTTGAGCCCCTAGTTATTCTCACGATGCCCATAACTAATTACTCGAGTAATTTCCCATTTATTATTTGTATTGCGCCATATCATTACAAAGTCAGCTTTACCTTCGCATTTTTTGGTTTTATTTTGACAAAAAACATGAACCCCTTCAGTAATCGCACCGAACTCCTTTATTTGATGGGCTCCAAAGGAGCCAGCAACAAGCTTACGAGTATAATTACCACATGCATTTTTTTTAGTATTTGAGAGCATGGTGTCACGATCCCAAGTTACACCGCCATTATCGTGGTAAAACTCTACGTCAGGAGAAAAATAACTGGCATGTTTATCCAATTCTTTAGGATTCTGGCAATTATTAAAAGATTCAAAAAGCTCTGTATCAAGCGCTTTCATTCTGTCTACCAAAAGAGTTTCATTGGCCAATGATGACATTGAAGAAAACATTAATAAGACCATACATAATTTTTTCATAGAACCTCGACTCTTACCGTGTACGTATCACGTCCGAAATAAGTGGCGATGGGCGTTTTATGCGTGCGAACTTGATTGACTTGTTATGTGTTTCTGCTTAATTTTGCCACCCAACCTAATAATGTAATTGCTACCATGGTTATTCCGGCAACTAAAAAATTGCTATCCATTACAAGCAAAACCAGTGATATCAAGAAAGTAATTGCAACAATGACTGCACCATACATCCTGAATTTGGGTATAACCATTAATATGCCGCCAATTAGCTGAGTTATGCCAAGCGCAACCAGCATGGTATGACTAAAGCCATAAGCGCCAAAAAATTCAACGTCTTGCGACAGAAGCATAATTTTCGTTACGCCGGATGAAATGGCAAGAAAAATCAGAATGGTTAGTATAATTTTAAATGCTAGATTCATGGTATCTTCACTTTCGATATTGTTTACACATAACGATTTAGTTAAGCGGTGCAGCGCAGCCGCGTCCGCTGGAGCCAGCTTGCAGGCGAAACAAACTTGAACGTTTTGTTAGCTCTCACGCCCCCTACTCCTCTTCAGTTTGCTAGCGCGAAGTCGTTGTTCACTTCG
>JBBKXT010000061.1:0-11244 GCA_037969625.1 Saprospiraceae bacterium | reverse complement strand
CCATCGCCAAATGTCCATAGATAAGAAATGATATCGTGATTACTTGTCGAGTGACTGTAAAAGTGGACACCAAAGGTTCCCGGAATTAAATCCCAGGTAAAGGAAGCATGACAACCTTCTTCTTCTCCGACAGTAACTTCATGACAAACCTCACTGACACAACCTGTGTTGTCTTCTATACGAAGACATACCAGATAGGTTCCCGGTTCATCATATTCATGCGTGGGATTTTGTCCATCGCCGGAATGTCCATCGCCAAATGTCCATAGATAAGAAATGATATCGTGATTACTTGTCGAGTGACTGTAAAAGTGGACACCAAAGGTTCCCGGAATTAAATCCCAGGTAAAAGAAGCATGACAACCTTCTTCTTCTCCGACAGTGACTTCGTGGCATACATCGCTGATGCATCCTTCAGAATTTTCGATGATCAGACAAACGAGATATACTCCTGGTTCGTCGTATTCATGGGTTGGGTTTTGTCCATCGCCTTCGTGTCCATCCCCAAAATTCCAATGATAAGAAATGATGTCATGGCTACTGGTGGATTGGTTGATGAAATGAATATTGAAAGTGCCGTCGATTTGTTCCCATTCAAATTGGGCATGGCATTCGGTAGAGATTCCTTCGACGACTACTTCATGGCATACATCGCTGATGCAGCCTTCAGAATTTTCGATGATCAGACAAACGAGATATTCACCGGGTTCGTCGTATTCATGGGTTGGGTTTTGTCCGTCGCCTTCGTGTCCATCCCCAAAATTCCAATGATAAGAAATGATGTCATGGCTACTGGTGGATTGGTTGATGAAATGAATATTGAAAGTACCGTCGATTTGTTCCCATTCGAATTGGGCATGGCATTCGGTAGAATTTTCTTCAATGAAAAAGTCATGACATACTTCGTCCGTGCATCCGGTATTGTCTTCAATGGTGAGGCAGACTAGATAGCCACCTGACTCCTCATACTCATGAGATGGGTTTTGTCCATCGCCTTCATGTCCATCGCCAAAGTTCCAATGGTAAGAGATAATATCATGATCACTACTGGAAGTGTTGAAAAAATTCATAATATAAGTCCCATCGACTTGTTCGAATTCGAAGTTGGCTTCGCACTCAGCCTGAGCGAATGGGGTGGAAATGATGAATGCTAAAAAGGGGAGGATGAAGCGAAGGAGTTTTTTCATTTTGTCAAGATTTTAGAGAACTAATTCCGGTTCCGGGTAGGGGCAATACATATAAAGATACAACCTGCACCTGAACGCTGCTTTTGGGTGTAAGAAATTAAAAGTTACCTGAACTGTATGTCCTAAAACTTGCCATGAAAATGTAACGAAATAGTATCTTTTCAACCTTAAAAAACTATAAGGGATTGAGTTTTATTTGACACGCTCCTTATTATATTTTCTATTCCTGAATCGTTCCCCTAAAAACCAGAATCCTTTTCGTTGTTTAATTTGGTAATAACCTTTAATGTATTTTTCGAGGTGTTGGATCGCCTCTTCAGGATCGTCAGTAAGTTTTACATAGTTAAGATCCTCGGGAGAAATCGTGCCCTCCTTGATCATCAGGTCCAGGTATTTCATCAAAGGGTTGTAGAATTCAGTACCCATGAGCACGACCGGAAATTGGTGGATCATACCGGTTTGTACCAAGGTCAATGTTTCAAACATTTCATCCATCGTGCCCCATCCACCGGGAAGGACTACAAAGGCATAAGAGTATTTTAGCAACATAAACTTTCGGACGAAAAAGTATTCCAGGGTCACGACCTCATGCATATATGGATTTGGATCTTGTTCGAAAGGAAGTTTGATATTACACCCAACACTCATGCCCCCACTTTCATAGGCACCTCGATTGGCTGCTTCCATGATTCCCGGGCCACCTCCTGTCATCACCGTAAATCCTGTTTTGACTATGGCACTGCCGATGGCTTCACCGAGCTTGTAGTATCTGTGGTCCGGTTTGAAGCGGGCTGATCCAAATACCGTAACGCAAGGGCCCACGAAGTGCAGTTTTCTAAAACCTTTAATAAACTGTCGAAACACATTGATACTAAAAAAGAACTCACTGCTTCTTGATTTGGGTCCTTCCAGGTAATCAAATCGATTGAGGAGTACTTTGTTGAGGGTCGGAATCGATTGATCCGATGCGGTATTCTTATTGTTTTCCATGATGTCTGATTGTTCGGAAAGATAAAAAACCAATCCGAAGGGCACCTGCTTTTCGGCCTTAGGAATAACTTTTTTCAAGGTAAATCTCCCATTTTGAATGAAAAATCATCGGAACACATTATTTTTTTTCATAAAGTGTCTGTTTGGGTGGGTTTGGCATAGAATTTGGTTTTTAGGGGTAATTATTCACCAAGGGACTCCTTTATGCTATGCTAGTTCTTAAAAGCGCACTACTCTTTATTATGCTCATCCATATGAGCCCTGATGAATCAAGGAAGCCATACGTGCTTTCCTATATTGATCAATACAAATATGTTGCCATCGATGAGATGGATCGGTCGGGCATTCCGGCAAGCATCACATTGGCGCAGGGTATACTGGAGTCAAATGCGGGGGTCTCAAACCTGGCCAAACAATCCAATAATCACTTTGGCATTAAGTGTAAAAGCTATTGGACCGGTAGTGCCTATTATCATCCGGACGATGATCGGGATGGTAGTGGCAAAATTATTCCTTCTTGTTTTCGGATGTATGAATCGGTCAAAGATTCCTATGCGGATCACAGTGATTTTTTAATGAATACACTTCATTACCGCCCGCTCTTTATGTATGATAAGACAGAATTTGAGCAATGGGCAAAAGGACTCCAGCTCTGTGGTTATGCTTCTGATCCGGGTTATGCTGAAAAGCTAATCAGGACGATCAAGCTGTACAACTTACATGAGTATGATTACTATGCCGTACAATATATTGAAGTATCAAAACTTAAGCCATCCGATGGGTTGGTGATAGCACCTGTAAAGTAAGTTCAGGTGATTTAAAGATGTTCACTTTCAGTGGCCAAAGCCACTCATCGCCCGGAAAACCAATTCTCACGTAATCGCAGATTATCTACCTCCGGAATGCTGAGATGGCTTTGGTGTTTTTTTAAGTGGGTTTTCGGTATCTTCTTCGTGCATCTTGCGCGCCTTAAAGATATCAATAGCGGCAAAAAGAGCGGCTCTGAAAGAAGCAGGATCTGCTTCATTCTTTCCTGCGATATCGAATGCGGTACCATGATCCGGTGATGTTCTCACAAACGGTAGTCCCGCAGTATAATTCACACCATCGTTAAAATTGAGGAGTTTAAAAGGGATCAATCCCTGGTCGTGATACATGGCCAGGATCGCATCATATTTATTAAAATTAGCGGATCCAAAAAACCCATCTGCAGGATAGGGTCCCATCACTACATTTCCGGATTTTTTTGATTCAACGATGGCCGGACGGATTATTTCTTCTTCCTCTGTACCGATCGTTCCATGCTCTCCGGCGTGCGGATTGAGTCCTAATACGGCGATCATCGGGCGTGCGATCCCAAAATCAATTTGCAGTGAAGTGATCAGCATATTGAGTTTGTATTTGAGGCCTTCTAGGGTGATGGCAGCGGGTACCTCACTCAAGGGTACGTGAACGGTATTGAGAGCCATCCGGCGATCCCCGGCCACCATCATCATCAATCCTTCTTTTACGCCAAACTCATGAGCGAGATATTCGGTATGCCCCGGATAGGCAAAACCAGCCATCTTCATGGCGTTTTTGCTGATCGGTGCGGTCACCAGCACATCGATATGACCATCTTTCAAATCTCTTACCGCCTGATCGAGGGCGATATGCGCTATTTTTCCAGCCTCCTCTGTTTCTTTTCCTAATTCAATATTGATATTCTCCTGCCAGATATTGACCACATTGATGCGTTGGTGGTAGATTTTGTCAGCGGAGGCGGTTGTATTAAAGGAAAAATCAGCCGGGTTCACGATATTTTTGTGATAGCTTACCACCTTACTCGAACCATAGATGACCGGCGTACACAGTTGCACGATGGATGGATGCGATAGTGTCTTGATGATCACCTCCAGTCCAATCCCGTTTAAGTCTCCAATTGTTATTCCTACGCGAATATTTCCCATTTGATTTTGCTATAATTTAAAGAATAGGGGCAAAGATACATGATTGAGTCAGGAGTGGTGTGTCGCCGTCGCCAAGGCTATGGTCTCTTGCGCCATAGCTTCGTCCGACGCCAATTCCGATCCATCGGAAATGGCCAATGGGGTCTGCGACGGAGTACGACCAATTCGGTGAGCAGCGCAGATCACGTCCGCTAGGCGTGAGGGCTTGCTCTATACTCCATCCGCCTCAGGCGGAAGTTCAGGGGTGCTGGGATCTTAGCGCCCGCCTGAGGAGGTATTTCAGGTGTGCTGGGATCTTAGCGTCCGCTTGAGGAGGATGAACTCCGACGAAGGAGGTAGTAACGCTGGGGCTTGCCCTGAACTCCGACGAAGGAGGTAGTTCAGGGTGGTTTGGTGAATATCAGGGTTATATAGGAATAATGGCTAAGATGATTAAAAAATCTCGCGTCTGGCATCTTGCGTCTCGGCGAATGTCTTCGGGAAAAAGTGGGGATTTAAAAGCCCCTGAATCTCGCGTATGGCGAATGGCTCCTGAGTGGAAAATCCACAGGGTTCAGAAGTGAATATGAAGTTAGTGAACAATGGCATACAATTAATGCTGAATATGACATTGATGATTATGGATTTCGAATTACAGAACTTGGCCAAAGATTTATTTCAAGGTGCGAGCTCAACCATCCAGAATCTAAATATTAGTAGCAATCGACAACATTCTAGCCTGGACACACTTATAACATTTGCATAGCCCTGAATCGACGGATTCTGAAATGGGAAGGCTATAGACGGAGTAAAGGGTCTGCGCTGCGCTTCGATCACCTTTCACTCCACATCAAACCGCTCTTCTCGATCGCACCCAACTAGAGTCCATACTAATCAAGATACCGACCAACATACTAAAACCAAGTAAGGAAGATCCTCCCGAACTAATAAATGGAAGCGGTATGCCGATCACGGGCATCAGGCCCATGGTCATTCCGATATTCACCAGGAAGTGTGTGAATAAGACGCCTACGACACCGTAGGCATAATGTCTAATGAAAGGCACTCTGGCACGCTCACCAATATTGACCATGCGCAGCAGTAGAATGAGAAATAATATAATGACCGCCATTGAACCAATGAAACCGTGTTCTTCGCCGATGATGCTGTATATAAAATCAGTGCTTTGCTCAGGGACAAAGTTGAACTTGGTCATAGTTCCTTGCAAATATCCTTTGCCGGTTAAACCACCGGAACCAATCGCAGTTTTTGATTGTAGGATATTATATAACGAACCGCGGGGATCACAATCTTCCGGATTAAGCCAAACATTGATCCTATCCTGCTGATGACGTTCGAGTACATTTGAAAAAATATAGGAACTCGTATAGGCAAATCCAAATAGAACCGAAATACCAATCGTTAGAAGAACTACCTGGCGTATTTGCCTTGTAAGAAAACTCTCCACAGCGGCATAGAGCATGAAGGCTACAGAAAGTCCAATGACCAATTCCAGTTGATCAAGGATACTAAAGGCAATCGTTAAAATAATCACAGTCAGGCCAACCAGTACATGCGATTGTTTGCGCTTCAAACTCGATAGTAAAAAAATACCTCCGGCGATGAGTAAAAGCGGTAGTACCACGAGAACATGATACTTGAGTGAAAGGACAAATAGAAATCCAAGAATAAAAATGAGAATAGGAATCCATATCGCCAGCCCTTCTCTAAACAAGACTAAAAAGATCGATAGAAAAACGAGCGCCGATCCGGCATCTCCCTGTAAAAGAATCAAGACCGCCGGTAGTAAAATAATTCCGGAGGCTACCATTAGGTCGCGTGTATCAGACAAACGGGTTCGGTGATGACTCATAAACGAAGCAAGTGCCATGATGGTCCCGACCTTCGCCAGTTCTGATGGTTGAAAAGAAAAGCCTCCGACCTGAAACCAACTCGTCGATCCTTTTATCGTTGCCCCAACCAACAAGACAAGTACCAGAAAAACCAGACTGATCGCATAAAATGGATAGGCAAAACCACTCCAAAACTTCCAATCGATGAGATGCGAGCCGGTAAGAATCACCAAAGCGATGACTACAAAGATGCTTTGCTTTCCAGCTTGGGTCGAAAGGAAGGGAATTTCTGCCTCAGGCTGATAACCAGCCGCATAGATCATCATCAATCCGATGATAATCAGACTAAGAACAATGGCAAAACTAATCCAATCAAATTTTTTCATTCTTTGTCTTCGATCTACTGATCAAATTTCAGTAATTCTTCCATGGTGATATTGTCCGTCACGGGGATCGCCTGCGGAAAATCTAGTTGCATTTTGTATAAAAATGCCTGCGCTTTTTGCATCGTCATGAATGCACCAACTTTTAAATGATAGTAAGGGTAGTTATGAACAAAGAGAATAGGGTATTCCCGATACATATTTTCAAATTTCTTGCGCACAGATTCTGCCTGCCTTCGATCCGTACTGGCCAGAATTTGGATTCGGTATCCACTCATCTCCTGATGCGTTTCATTATAAATAGCCCATCGATCCATGAGCGAGGTGACATTACTTTCTTCCACTAACTGCGCGTGAGCGGTACTCGAAGTAAAGAGTATCAAAAGAAGGACGATCAGTATGCTGAAGTCACGTCTTTGCAAATGAATATAATTATTTGTTTTCATAGTTATCTTCTTCCTAAGGCTGCATAGTTTCTTTAACGATGGCAACACTCTTACTGCAACCAAGTCTGTCGGCGCCGGCGCGAATCATTTTCATGGCCTGACTGTAATTGTTGATTCCTCCGGATGCTTTGATCCGTATCCCCGGTTCAAGATGGCGGCGTAATAGTTTGATCGTATCTTCTCTGACCGGATCGCCAAAAAAGCCGGTAGAAGTTTTAACGAATTGTAGCTTAAGTTCATTGCTGATTTCACAAATATGCATGATCTCAGTTTCAGTGAGTAGTTGCGCTTCAATAATACATTTCAAAGTAATGGATCGTTCCAAAGCAGCCTCATTCAATGCGGTCAATTCAGCTTTCAAGACCGACCAATGCCCGGTTTTCACGGCAGAGAGATTCGTTACAACATCTACCTCATTAGCTCCCAGATCAGCAGATCTATAGAGGGAAGCTAGTTTGGCCTCCACATGATCGTATCCGATTGGAAATCCCGCCACCGTGCATAATAGAAATGCTCTGCCTTCAGATTGTTCCCGTGCATAGTTTAGATACATGGGTGGGATACAAATCGATTTGAAGCCATAGGTTTTGGCCTCAGCAATCAACTGATCAATTACATTTTCTGTGCAATCGGGTCTGAGATAGCTGTGATCAATGTATTGGGCTAATTGCATAAGGGTTCGAAGATACTATTTGCTTTTTAGGAGAACACAAAATAAATTTTGTGTTCCGTCACAAATCGTTTTATTTTTTTTTGCTTTTAACTATAATAGTTCCAAAAATCACAGGAAAGGCACTAATTTTTTTGATTTACCCGAATGGATTCAGATTGTATTATCTCACATGTTTGTTACTTTTTTCACGTGTCCTGCATTTGATAATAATGCAGGATCGCTAAAAAAGTAACCAAAAAGTCTAGTCACACAAAAAACTCACTTTCACCTCTTATCTTGTTTTTTGGCTTTCTAGCGTATTTTACATTACCGCTCATCCTTCCTTGCATTTCCGCTTTCGAACCCTGTAGTTGATAATACTACCGGGCGAGCGAAATACAAGCTGGTCCGGTTAGTTCGAACTGTTTTGCGCGATGGTGGAATAAATGACTTTGCTTGTTGCTTCAGGTTTTACAGATTTAGGCAGCTTAAATCCCCCTGAGGGAAAACCGTTTATTAATATTTATTTCAACATTAGAGTTTTTATTTTGCTCAATGGTTTCGCGTCCATATTCTTCGTGATTCACTTCGCCGGTGCTCAGTAGCTGTTCCAGATCCATCTTGAGTGACGCAAGAGACCATAACCAAGAGAAGGCGAATCATCTTTAACTCTAATTATTGTTTAGGCGAATGACCTCACGCCTAGCGGACGTGATTTCACTGCGCTTCGATATGCTCTTCGCTCTCTGCTTTACGCCTTTTTGTCCCTAAATCCCTCTAAGGGGACTTTTTGCTATTGCTTCCTGCTTCCCACTTCTCAAAAAAGATATGTCGCACCTGCGGCGCTAAATAAATTTTGCACCTGCGTTTCTAGGCGTCTGCGACACCTAGCTAAGATATGTCGCACCTGCGGCGCTTTAGTCCTTCACCACTGACAAAAACACTCATGCCTTGCGGACGTGATCTACCCCTGAACTACCTCCTTCGTCGGAGTTCAGGGCAAGCCCTGAACTACCTCCTTCGTCGGAGTTCAGGGCAAGCGCTGAACTATCTCCTTCGTCGGAGTTCAGGGCAAGCGCTGAACTACCTCCTTCGTCGGAGTTCAGGGCGAGCGCTGCGCTTCAATTTGCCCTCTGCTCACTGCGATATTTCGCACCAGCGACGCTTTATAGCCATTTTGTAGGGTCGATTGCCCTCTGCTTTTCGCCCTCTGCTCTCAAACCGCCACCTGATGCTCCCTCAACGCTGAATTCAGCGACACTTTTTTGTCAGTAGATTCCTTGCGCTGACCGATGATCAAGGCACAGGGAACATTATATTTTCCGGCAGGGAAAGACTTTTCATACGTGCCCGGGATCACAACAGAGCGTGCAGGAACGCGGCCTTTGTAGGTGATAGGTTCCGGGCCGGTGATATCTATTATATGTGTGGATTGGGTTAAAACTACATTGGCACCCAGCACCGCTTCTTGTTCTACGATGACGCCTTCAACCACGATACAACGGGAACCGATAAAGCAATTATCCTCGATGATATTGGGGCTGGCCTGTGGGGGTTCGAGGACACCGCCGATACCGACACCGCCACTGAGGTGAACGTTTTTTCCGATTTGTGCACATGAACCAACGGTTGCCCAGGTGTCTACCATGGAGCCGGCGCCGACATAGGCACCTATATTAATATAGGATGGCATCAGGATCACACCGGATTCTAAAAAGGTACCGGTACGAACCAATGCATGCGGTACGACGCGAACTCCTTGTTGTGCAAAGCCCTTTTTTAATGGAATTTTATCGTGAAACTCAAAAGGTCCAACTTCAATCGTCTCCATCGCCTGGATTGGGAAATAAAGAGTGATTGCTTTTTTTACCCAGTCATTGACCGTCCAGGCGCCGGGGCCAGTTTGGTAAGCTACCCTGATTTCACCTGTATTTAATAGCTCAATACATGCTAATATGGCTTCTCTGACTTCGGGTTCCTGTAGTTGATCTCGGTTTTCCCAGGCTGATTCTATTAATGATTTTAAGTTTTCCATACGTTGTTGTTTATCTGCCGTAAAGATGGGATTTGTATCGCACTTGTTGAAAATCCCCGTGGCTTTTGGGGTTTATTCGCTCGGATATTGGGATTTGATTGGCTATCAGCGCCTAAAATCAAGGTATTGACCCTTTAATGCATTCCCATAACAGAAAAGCAGCATAAATAAATCACCTAAAAACATTGTTTTATACATTATGAATATATGTTATCTTTGTATTTGCGTTTGATTATTAACCGAAAATCTACAAATGCTATGAATCGAATAATAACTATACTCGTCACCATATTCATCTTGTTACTCCTTTATATCTGGATAAGCCATGTCTGGGGAAGTGACAAGCCAAAACATCCCCGCCAGATCGTGGATGCCAAAGAGACGCCTGTCTCAGATGACTTTGTCTCTGGTGGTGATACGACGGACATAGGGGATTATATGACAGATGCTGAAAGTGAAACAGAGGAATCTGTTCCTATGGAAAATAAGCAGGAGGTTGTAGAAGAGGTGAAAACCCCGAAAGTGGAAGAAAAGAAGGTAGAGACACCAAAGAAAGTTGAACCGAAGCCAACACCAACTCCCAAGAAATCGGAACCGGTAGTGCCTAAGAGCAAACCTGCGACAACCACAACAAGGCCCGCGACGACAACTACTACCTCTTCTACTACTGGAGAGCAACACTTGGTCATTGCCGGCAATTTTACCCAAAAGGCAAATGCTGAGCAGCGCGTGAAGGAGCTCAAGAAAGCAGGATTCTCGGACACGGAAGTTGTCAATTTTGATTTATCAGAATACTTCACCGTGTGTGTTGGGCGCTTTTCGGATGTGAACGAAGCCAGGAAACTGGTCAAAAAACTAAAAGATTATCATAAGATTGATGCATACGTGAGGATAGGGGGCTAATGTGCGGACGGTCATCGCTAACAAAAACCGAAAAGGAACTAGAAGAACGGTTTAAGGCCACATTTTATAGTGAGGACCTTGAGCGGTACAATCCATTACCCAATTTTAACATAGCCCCTACCCACTTGCATCCGGTGATGACACAGGATGATCCATCTGCTCTCCAATTTTTTCGCTGGGGCCTGATCCCCTTTTGGGCCAAAGACATGAAGTTTGGCGCCAAACTCATCAATGCCCGTATTGAAGGAATAGAGGACAAACCTTCCTTTCGCCAGGCCTTTGCCAAACGCAGATGCATCGTACCCTTCGATGGTTATTACGAATGGCAGAAAACGCCTGAAGGAAAAATTCCCTATCGCATTCAATTAAAAAACACGGAGATCTTTACCATCGCCGGTTTGTACGAACACTGGAAAAGCCCGGAAGGAAAGCAAGTAGATTCCTTTACCCTTATCACCAAAGAAGCCAATCCATCCATTCGACATCTGCATGATCGACAGCCCTTAGTCCTACTTCCCGATCAAGAGAAGCTATGGCTTGACGAACAAATTCCTACAAAAGACCTGATCCATGAAATGGACGAAGTTCCCGGTGAGTTTTTTACCTGGTATCGCGTGTCCACCCGAGTGAATAAGGTATCTGAGAATGATGCCGGGCTCATTGAGGGAGTTTGAAGACATGGGAATTTGTGTTGAGAAGGTTTAGCACGCGGAGCCTTTGGCTCCTGTTGTTGAGAGGGTTTAGTTTTGAGAGGGTTCTTGCGTTTAGGAGATTATCAATAAAGAAGATCAAAAAACTAAACGCTCTCCACCTCGATACCGCAAGGTATCGCAACTAAACCTCCTTTGCTCGCCATAGCTCTTGTGT